>DATAAF010000058.1:0-37441 GCA_036260255.1 Acidimicrobiales bacterium
CACCGCCCCCGTGCTGCCGTTGCGCCCGGGCACGCCCGAGCGGCGCACCCACGACTACGTCCGGGGCGGCACCACCAACCTCTACGCCGCCCTCGACGTCGCCTCCGGCACGGTGATCGCCAACCTCACCGCCCGGCACCGAGCCGTCGAGTTCCGCAAGTTCTTGAACCTCATCAACCGCAACGTCCCCGCCCACTTGGACGTGCACGTCATCGTCGACAACTCCTCGACGCACAAGACGCCTGAGATCCACCGCTGGTTGCTGCGCCACCCTCGCTTCACCCTGCACTTCACCCCGACGTACAGCTCATGGCTCAACCTGGTGGAGCGGTGGTTCGCCGAGCTCACCGACAAGTGGCTGCGGCGTGGGACTCACCGCTCAACCAGCGAACTCGAGACCGCCATCCGTTCGTGGATCGCCACCTGGAACGATGACCCTCGTCCGTTCGTCTGGCACAAGACCGCCGATGAGATCCTCGAGACGCTCGCAGGATATTGCGAGCGGATCTCCGACTCAGGACACTAGGCGTACACCGCGGCGGGCCCGCCGGCGATGGTGGCGTTGTTGTAGAACGCCGGCTGCGACGCCGGGATTCCCTGCGCGGCCCAGCTCTGCGCTCCGTGGGCGGTGCCGACCACGGCGGCGATGGCCCGCTCGGCGCCTCCGCGTCGGGGCCCATGAGGGGATTGACAGCACCACCCGGGCGTGATCTCGGATGGGCTCTGGCGGGCCCACCGGGGCCCCCCCCGCTCGCCACTCGTCTCGCACTCCGAGCGGATGTCCAGCGTCGTTTGGGCCATCTGCAAACCGCTAGGGGCCTCGGCTCCGGCGATCTCGTCACCGCGGTCCACCGGGCTTCCACGGCCGCGCCGGTCGCTTTTCGCCTCCTCGCTCAGTTCTTGGATTGCTCGGCCTCGTTGGCCCTTCAGGGCCGCTCCGCCTGTCGCGAACTCGATTGGTCCGCGCCCATTAGATGGTTGATGGCGGACAACCGCGTCGTGTGCCTGATCGCGCCTGGGCGGGCCGTTCTCCTGTCGCGCCCGCCCGTCTCGATGAGGCACCGAAAGCTCGTCCGGTCCGCGCCGAGTCCGCTGAGAGTCCGCATTGCATCGCCCTTCAGGTGGCTACAGTGCGCTACATCGTGGAGGAGGAACCGGCTGTGACCTGCGATGACGCGCAAAGCTCCTGGTCAGGCGAAGACCGATCTCTGCTTTGCAAGCAGAAGGCCGTGAGTTCGAGTTCCACCGTCACCACCACCGTCTCCACCACATAAAGGGGCTGGCCAGAGGCATGCGCGCCTCGCGTACGCCGTACGGAACGGTTGGCGGGAGTCCGCACAAGGAGTGCACATCCGGCCAGGCTGGAGAGGACCCGCTGACCCCTACCGCCTGACCGGTTCGCAGCCCTCAGGCAGAGCCCGGCGTCAAGGTGGTCGGTACGGCTGTCGCTCCTGCGGCTGCCTCCCGCGCCCGGTCAAAGGCCTGGCGGCCCTCCTGGACCTTGCCGGCATAAGCAACGGGGTCGCCGTTGCGCAGGGCGGCGTCTGCCTCGGCGAAGGCCCGGGCGGCGGCGTCGAAGAGCCGACGGGCCTCCTCGGGCAGTGCCAAGCCCCCGGGCGCGTCCGTCGGTGGAACGGGCCCCGTACTCGGCCCTTCCTCCCGCGTCTCGGGTGCGTCGCCGAACACGGCAACCAGCGCGTCCTGGAGGGTGTCTCGGACGGCGATGCGGTCACCGAAGGCGACGATCACCTTCTTCAACTCGGGCACCGCGTTGGCCCCCGTGGCCTGGACGTAGAGCGGACGGATGTAGACGAGGGACTGCTCCACCGGGATGATCACCAGGTTCCCGAGGAGCACTTCGGAGCCGGCCCGGCTGAGGAGCGTGATCAGCTGGGACACCTCTGGCTCCTGGTTGATACGGGCGTTCACGATGGCGGGCCCGTCGACCTGGCGGTCCCGCGGCATCACGAACACCTCGAGCTTGCCGTACTCGGCCGGGTCGGACTTCGCCACCATGAACGCCGACAGCTCGCGCCGGCTGTCGTCCGCAGAGAAGGGCACGAAGGGCTGGAGGATCAGGAATTCGCCTCTCGGCTCGCCGGGTAGCCGAGTCAGCAGGTAGTAGGGATCCATGCGGCGCTCGCCCGAAGCAGCGGGGGGGCTGGTTCCCGGTCCGGTCGCTGGGGCCGTTCCGCCCGCAGAACCTGGGTCCTGGGCGATGTTCCAGCGGTCCGACTGCGAGTAGAACTCGTTGGGGTCGCCGATGTGGTAGCGACCCCACATGTTGGTCTGCACCCGGAAGAGGTCCTCGGGATAGCGGAAGTGGGCCCGCAACTGGTCGGGGACCTCGTCGGCCGTCGAGAACAGCTTCGGGAAGGCCTTGGCGTAGGCGGCGGCGATCGGGTCGGTCGGGTCCACCACGTAGAAGGTGGCGTTGCCGTCGTAGGCATCCACCGCCACCTTGACCGAGTTGCGGACGTAGTTGAACGGGTGATGGAGCCCGCTCCTCGGATTGACCCGATTGGTGTCGGCCTGCTGGCCGTAGGGGTAGCTGTTCGTGGTGGTGTAGGCGTCGATGATCCACGTGATCCGACCGTCGACCACAACCGGGTAGGGGTCGTGGTCGTAATGGAGGAAGGGCGCGATCTTGCGAACCCGCTCGCCTACATCGCGGATGTAGAGGATCCGGGAATCCCCCGTCATGAACCCGGAGATGATCGGGTTCACGTCGCCGAAGCGCAGGGCGAACGCCGCCCGGCGCACGATCGAGCCGATTCCCACCCCCCCGGTGCCGTCGTAGCGGTTGGTGACCGCGGTGCCATCTTCGCGGAGGTAGTCGATCTCGTCGCGGCCGGTGTTGACGATGCCGTAGCCGCCGATCGCCTCCCCGTGGTAGAGGCGTGGCTGGGTGACCGCCGGCTCTCCCTGAGGCGGGATGTTCTTGACCAGGAAGTCGGGTTGACCATCGGCGGTCACCGAGTTGGCCGGTGACAGGACCGCCCCATAGCCATGGGTGAATGCCAGGTGCCGGTTCTCCCAGGTGTCCGACGGCAGGCTTTCGGGGTTGAGCTCGCGGGCCGACAACAGGATCTGCGTCACCTCGGCGGCAACCGGGTAGCGGTCCACGTCGACATCGGTGAAGCGGTAGAAGGTGCGGACCTCCTGGAGCCGCTGATAGGTCCGCTGAAGAACCTGGGGGTCCCAGAGTCGGATGTTCCGAACGGTCTCCGCATTGCGGCCGAGTGCGTCGGCGCTGAGCTCTTCGTTATAGGCGAAGTCCCTGACGTTGACGTCATCGAGCCCCATGGCGGCGCGCGTCGCCTCTATGTTGCGCTCGATGTAACGCGCCTCTTTGGTCGACTCGGCCGGTTCTACGCGGAAGCGCTGTACCGCCGCGGGATAGAGGTAACCGGCAGCCACGGCGACCAGGACCCAGAGCCCAACAGCGGTGATCGGAAGCAGCCAACCCTGCCGGCGGATGTTGTAGAGAAACAACAGCGCCGCCAGAACCGAGATGAAGATCAGCAGGTTGAGGGCCGGCACCTGAGCATTGACGTCGGTGTATGTGGCACCCTCGACTGCGCCACGGGTCGAGAATGCAAGCTGGAAGCGGTCGAGATAGTAGTTCAATGCCTTTACCAGGGCGACCATGCCGAGAAGCACCGACAGATGGGCCTTGACCGCAGGCGTGACGCGTGGCGGCCTCACCTGCACCCGGATCCCTCCGTTCAAGTAGTGGGCGGCGGCAGTGACGATTGTGACGACCACCAGTGCGATGAAGGCCCAGTTGGTGACGAAGGAGACGAACGGCAGCTGGAACACGTAGAAACCGAGGTCCCGTTCGAAGAGCGGATCGCGGGTCCCGAAGTCAACGCGATTGCGGAAGAGGATCCAGTCGTTCCACCGACCCGCGCCGCTCAGACCGAGAGGGACCGCGAGGAACAGCGCGATCGCCACTCGGAACACCGCCGGCCGGCGCTCCCATACCGCGTGAACCGGGGCCAACGCCTCCTCCTCGGGGCCCGCCGGCCGCACAGCCGGAGCGAGACGCTGGGCGATCGCGAGGTTGGCCCAGAGCAGGGCGACGAGGACGGCGGTGAGGGCCAGCACCAAGCTCACCTTGGCGAACAGCACTCCCGACCAAACGCTTGTGAAGCGCAGGGAGTCGAACCACAGATAGTCCGTGTAGAACCCGGCGACGCCTCGAGCGGACATGAGCGCCAGGAGGACGACAAAGATGGCGAGGACGAGGACAAGGCGCCCCGAGCGCAAGAGGCGCCCGGGACCACGCGCCCGCCGCGAGGAAGGCAGCATCTCGCCTACGAGCGTAGTTGCCGTGACGGCAACGGCGGTTTGCGCCTGAGAGAACGTGGCCTCGGCCATGCGGGTGGTGACGTCGCCGACCGCGCCGACCGCGCCCTCTTCTCGGCCCCGGCGTACGAGGACGTCTGTCGGGCTCATTGATCCTGACGGGGCCCGCAACCCAGTGGTCCAGAGGAGAGCTCTTCTGGGGGAGGCCGACGAACCGCTCGAAGCCGGTGATGAACCTGCCCGTCGCGTCCAGGTCGACCTGGAGCCTTCTTTGCCGGTTCTGGCCTCGTCGCCGTCGGGAGGCGACGCGCGAGAGCACGCGTCCCTCGCCCCCCGGGTCCTCCCTCTGCCGAGCGGACCACGTCGCGGGCCGGGCCACGAAGCCGTTGCTCCCTCCGGTGGAGCCCGCCTTCAGCCTCTCGTCCGTCGCCGTGGCCCTCGCTGCTGGAGGGCCGCTGGACGCCACCGGTCACGGCGTTCCAGTGGGTGATGTACCGACGGCCGTCGGCGCCACCACACTGGAGCAGGTGTCGCGACTCCTCGTGCGGTCCCCACCCGCCGCCCGCCGCCTCTCACCGCTCGGGCCGGGAGGTCGACCCTTCGCCCGATGGCGGCCTTTCGCCGCGCTCCTCGCAGCTGGTGCCTTCCTGGCGAGCACGGTCCTCCTCTTGTCGGACCGAGCCCCCGGGCTCCTGCGGCGACTGTCGGCGCGGATCGACGCCGGGGCGTCGCGAACCGCTCAGATCGCCTCCGAGGCGCGCCCGCAGTCCGACTTCGAAATCCACGTGCTCGTCTGGGCCGTCGTCACCGTCTTCGTCGGGCTTGCCGTGTGGTCGAGTCGGTCGCTCCTGGTGTCGGCCATTGCCGTGCTGAGCCTCAGCGTGGCGGGAGAGAAGGCACAGGAGCTCCTCACCGACACCCGTCATCTGGAGATCGGGGACCTGGTGGCCAACGTCGTGGGTGTGTCGGCGGGGGTCGGGGTGGTGAGCGGCCTGGCCATCCTCCTGGGCTGGAAGGACGAGCCCCGCCGACGTCACATCGCCGGTCCCGGTTCCGGCGAAACTCCGTAGACCAACACCGTCGACCCCGTCGACATGAGGTCGTCAGCCCAGACGTCGTCCATGGCGGCGAAGGTGAGCCGCTTTCGCCCGATTTTTGTGACTTGTCAACTGAGTTAGTTTTCGCTGACAGCGTCCTCTACCAACCCGGCGACGACGTGTTGACCAAGGCACCGGCCCATTTCGCCGCCCACGTCGCCCTCTATACGGCGCTGGCCTCGGCAGCGATTCTGGCCGGGCAAGCCGCACAATCAGGATGGAGCCACGGTGTCCACTACCGGAGCCGTACACAGTGCCACTTCAGGGCGTATGTTGACTCACGTGGACTCAGACCGCACGCGCTCCTGGCGAAACTGGAGCAAAAACGAAGGCCCTGACCAGCACTTTCGCGGTGGACACGGCCGAACGGAACCGGCGATCTCCTGCTTGCAAAGCGGATACCGGTCTTCGTCTGACCAGGGCCTTTTCGCGTCATCGCAGGTCACGGTCGGTTTCTCCTCCACGATGTAGCGCACTGTAGCCATCTGAAGAGCGATGCAATGCGGACTCTGAACGGACTCGACCCAGAAGGGACGGAACGTCGCAGCGCGGCGGTCGAGAACGGCGGGCGCCGGTGGGCGCGACCGGAGCATCGCTCTCCAGGCGCGCCGACCCGGTGCGGTTAATCCGCCATCATCCATCTAACTAATGGGCGCGCAGGGATGGCGATCGCGACAACCGGGCGGGGCGTCATCGGCCGGTGCCATTGGCGATGGCCGAGCGACGGGAGAGCCGCCCCGAAGCCGGCACGGGCACGGAGGTTGGGAGAGGCCGCAGAACGGCGCCCTGTAGACGTGCCGAAGGCCTCCCGGAGTGATATCGCCATGATCTCGGTCCGCCCTATGGGCGGACCGGACGGCTCCCGCAGGGATGGGACTGCGGAGATCGTGAAGGCGGTCGCTCCCAGGACGAGAACGAGTGGCGAGCAAGCGAGTGGGAGCCCGGCGGCGGCCTCCCCCACGGCCGCCTCGTCGCCCCGTGGATCCGCAAACCAGCCATCCACGACCGGGCCCATCGCCGCGCGCGCGGCATGCGACCGCCTCCGACGCTTCGTCGCGCGCGGCGGTCAGCTCCTCGCTCCTGTCGTCTTGGGCAGCCCCTTGTCGCGTCGCTCTACCACTGCTACCCATTAGATGGTCGTGGGGTGCCTCAGGGACCGCGGGCAGAGCCGCGGCACTGCCCATCGTCTTGGATCGGGATCCGGACGAGAACACGCCTGGCGTTCCCGGCCCTGGTACCGGACACCTGCGCCGACTTCCGCGTTCAGCCGAAGGCGGACCTTCTCGGGCGCTCCGCCCTCACGTCGCTTGAGTCCACCCAGAGTCCACACTCCATCGCTTTCCAGGTCGCTACAGTGCGCTACTGCGTGGAGGAGAAACCGGCCGTGACCTGCGGTTACGCGGAAACGCCCTGGTCGGCGACCAGGCGAGTACTACTTTGCAAGCAGGGGGTCGCCGGTTCGAGTCCGGTCGTCTCCACGAGTTGGGGCCTGTCGAGGGACTCTGCAGCCGTCGCCTCGACGTGAGGCGGTGGCCTGACATCCTGGTGACGGCCCGGCCGGATCCCAGCGTGTTCCCTCACCCGGGCTCTGGGGCGACATCCGGCCGCCGGCCGGCGACAGCACCGGTGGCCAAGCCATAGATCGCCTTGTGCGCGACGTCGATCACGACGCCAGGCGAGGCCTGGTCCATGGCACCGCGCCTACGCCGGTCGCGTTTTCGAGCGTGTGGTCGTTCGTCAGCCGGACCGCTGTGAACATCGCTGACGACCGGGGACCTCGAGGCCTCCGTTCGCCATGATCCCTCGGAGGGCCCCGAGAAGGACTCCCCGGCCCACTGCATCACAAGGTAGAGCGAGCGGGGTTGGTCCCGCGGGCCCTCCGGCGGGCCCATCAGCGCTTGAGCGTCCGTGCAGGTACGTGCGAATCCGGTCGCCTGGTCAAGCGGTGTTCGAGCTTCTCGGCGAGGGCATGGCAGCGCTCCGACGGCGCCGGCCGCCGTCGCCTGCACCGCCCCCCGGCCGAACACACCGGAGCTCCGGCTGTCACTCGGCGGCGTTCACCCCGGCGGTGCGCCGGAGTGCGCTCAGTGACTGTGCTCGACCCGAGCCACGAGGAGCTGCTTGGCCTGATCAGCCGTGCGGACGTAACCCTGCTTCACCTGCTCGAAGAAGCCGGCGAGCTCCTCGTCGCCCTGGCCCCGAGCGTCGTTGATGTACATGTCGATCGTCGAGCCGCCCTCGAGCGCGTGGTACAGCACACTCACGAGGTTGTAGTGGGGATCGGGAGTTCCGGTCGACGCCTGACCACCTTCACTCACGGTTGCCTCCTCGTCGATGTCGTCGCCCCTTCGTACCCGTCTGGCTCCTCCTGTACTCGCTGGAAGAAGCCTCGGCGAGCTTGATCACACCGACCGACCGGTGTCCTGGTCCTCGTCGCGGCCGGACCAGCCCGCGCCCTTGGTGGCGGAAGGAGGGTGCCCGCCTCGCCTCGATCGTCCTCGTCCCGCTCTCGCTCTCCGTCCGGCACCGGTGTGGCGCCTGGCTTCGCGGTCATCGCTGTGTCATCCCCCCTTCCCGTTGAGGCGGCCTTGGACTGCAGCGGAGCGCGACGCCGTCGCCCTCGGCGACGGCCCGTTTGAACTCGACGCGCTTGCCCGGGTACTCGCTGGCCATCCGTCTTGCGGTCCGCCGATCCCCGCCCTCGAGCCGGTCGTCAGGCGGCCGGGACGAGGCGTAGGTAGTCCTCCGCCTCCCGGGTGATGAGGAAGTTCTCCCGCACGCGCCGGCGGCCGCTACTGCCCATGTGGGCCGCCCGGTCGGCGTCGGCCAGGAGCTCGACGGTGCGGTCGGCCGCCTCCTCGGCGCTGTCCACCAGGTACCCGTCCACCCCGTCGCGGATCTGGAGGGTGATGCCCCCGACCCGACCGCCGACCACCGGGCGGCCCTTCCAGAGCGCCTCGCTGACGGTGAGCCCGAAGCCCTCGCGGATCGACTTCTGCACGACCACGTCGGCTGCTCGCTGCAGAGCGTTGACCATCCGGTTGTCGAGGTCGGAGAGGAGGTGCACGTCCGGCAGGCCGGCGGCCGTGCGGTTGGCCAGCTCCCAGTACTCCAGGCCCTCGGGGTCGTCGTCGGCCATCGAGCCGATCAGCACCAGCTGGGCAGCGGGTACCCGTTGGCGGATGGAGCGGAACGCCTCGATCACGCCGACCGGGTCCTTCCAGCGGTCGAAGCGGCTGACCTGCACGACGAGCGGTCGGGCGGGGTCGATGCCGTGGGTGCGGCAGGCCCGCTCCACGAAGCCGGGCGAGAGCTCGGCGTTCTTGGCGGTCAACGGGTCGATGGACGGGGGGAAGATGTGCCGAGGCTGTACCGCGGCGAGCGACGAGGGGACGAACTGCTCCATCGTCCACACCGAGGCGTCGAAGCGGTCGACGAACGGTCGCAGGAAGTCCCACACCGGCCCGCCGCCGTCGGAGACGTCGATGTGGCAACGCCACACCCACCGGGCCGCCCGGTGGCGGCCGTCGCCCAGCTCGTCCAGGAACGCCAGCAACCCCGCCGGCTGCGGGTCGTGGGCGACGATGAGGTCCCACTCGCCCTGGAACCCCAGGGCATGGGCCCGCAGCAGGTCCTCGTAGACCTCCTCCATCTTGCGGTCCCACTCCACCGCCATCCCCTGCAGGCCGTTGTGCATGGCCTTGGTGACCTCGATGAAGCGGTCCTCCAGCTCGAGCACCCGCCAGTCGACCTCGATGCCGAGGTCGCGGAGCAGGGGCACCTGCGACGAGAGGTGCTCGGCGACGCCACCGCCGTACGGGGTGGAGCTGATGTGGAGGATCCTGGCCCCGCGCAGCTGGTCGGCCAGGACCCGCACCCGTTCGAGCGCCTCGGCGCCGACCGCCTCGGCGTAGTCGGCCAGCTCCTTGTCTCCGATGTCGACGCGCGAGAGCCTCCTCGGTTCCACGAGGGGGCCGTCGCTCAGGCGCCGACGGCGGCGGCTTCGGCGTCCGCGCCGACGTCGGCGGCCAAGGCGAGGCGGAGCAGCTCAGGGTCGGCGCCGACCTCGGCGGCCACCCGCTCGATCTCCGAATCCCGTTCGCTCGGCTCCAAGCCGGAGACGTCGGAGGCGAGGAGCTGGGTGAGGGCGACGTACGACGGCGACCACGGGATCAGCAACGCGTCGCGGAACAGGCGAGCCCACACGAACTTGGGGACGTCGCCCAGCACCGACACGTAGTGGTCGTAGATCTGGCGAAGGCGCTCGACCCGCTCGGGCCACTCGAGGAAGCGGTCCTGCGCGGCCATCCCCTTCTCGTACCTCCGGTACAGGGCGAGGGCCGAGTCGAAGACCTCGTGCCAGTGCGGGTCGGCGTCGGGCTCGGGCAGTGGTGGCAGCTCGGCCGTCGCCGGTCGGCGGGCGGTGGTCGGCGTGGTGCCCTCCGTCTGCGCGTACGACCCGTACCCCGGGAACGGCGACACCGAGGCGGCGGCGCGCGGCGACTCGCCCAGGGCCTTCCCACCGGCGAAGCGCTCGACGATCGTCCTCCAGCGCGGGTAGGCGGCGATGAAGTCGTCGGTGAGCTCCCTCACGTCCTCGGCGCTGAGCAGCTTCTCGTCGGCCTGGGCCTGGTAGCGCCCGGCGTCCTTGAAGTCGGCGACGATCGACCGCAGCTCGGCGAGCACCTCGCCGAACCGATCGTCCCGGCGGGCCAGCTCGACCCACCAGTAGTCGGTGCCCTCGTCGATGTAGGGCTCCAGGGCGGCGGCGAAGGCGCTGATCTCGGCGATGCGGGCCTTGGCCTCGCCCCGGAGGTTCTCCACGTGCTCGGTGGTCTGGGCGAAGGCGTCGGGGTCCGCCCCCTGGGGCGAGTTGCCGTCGAAGAGGTTCGAGAGCGAACGCCAGAGCAGCTGGGGCTCGCGCAGGATCCGCCCGTTGTACGAGTCGATCGTCTCGACCATGAGGTTGCTCCGCCCGCTGCGCGCGTTGCGGGTGTGCAGGGCGGGGGTGTGGGTCAGCCGCACGCTGCCGACGCCCAGGCCGGCCTCCAGCTGCCAGAGGTGGAAGATGTCCTCGCCCCGGCCGCCCACGGTGATGAACGGGATGGGGCTCGACAGGACCTCGCCGCTGAAGGTCGTGTTCCCGCCGGGCATCCCGGCGAACGCACGCGACTCCTCGACGAGCTCCTCGTCCTCGGGGTTCACGTAGCCGTACGTCCACGGGTGGTAGATCTGCACCTGGTTGTCGTACTTGCCGCGGAACGTGCCGAGCAGCGTCTGCAGGAGCAGCAGGACCTGGTCGGCCAGCGTCTCCACGTTCTCCCCTTCGCGCGGCAGGCGCTCGAGGGTGTCGGCCTGGTCCCACGGGCGGAACCGGGTGATGTCGGCGTCGGCCGGCAGCACGGGAGGACCGTCGGGTGCCTGCTGCTGAGCGAGGTCGAAGGCGTGGTGGAGGATGCCCCAGGCCACCCAGAACTTCTCGACACCCTCCAGGGCGTCGTTGGTGTAGCCGCCGCCCGCGACCTGGAGATCGTCGTTGTCCTCGAACAGGGTGCTCTTCTGCTCGAAGTAGTTGAAGACGTGGCGCTTGGACAGCTTCCCCGACTTGGTGAGCACCAGGGCGCCCAGCTCGTTGTCCTGGTCGAGCCAGGTAAGGATCGGGTCGTCGAGCCCGAGCTCGCTGACCTCCTTGAGGGCGACGAGCCGCAGGAAGTTGCGGAAGCGGCCGTACGGCACGCCCTTCTCGCCGGGCTTGCGGTTCCCGGCCACGTCGCGCACGTCGAAGCTCCCGTCGGGGAAGAGCTCGCGGTTCAGGTCGTCGAGGAAGGAGTTCTTGCGGTCCAGGTCCCAGTGGGAGATCAACATCCCCGCCCGGGCGAAGCCTTCGACGACGCGACGGTTTCGCTCGAGCGCCGGGCCGGGGCTGTCGTCGCTCACGATGACGTGCACCGTCCTGCCGTAGCCGAAGGCCATCAGCTCCTGGGCGATGCTCAGGAGCAGCCGCTGAAGGTCTCCGGGCGAGTTCATCGTGCTGACGAGCAGCACGTGGTCACGGCGGCCGTCGGCCAGCCCGGCGTCGCGGCGGAGCGCCTCGAGCGTGTGGCAGACGTGGTGGTAGCGAGTGAGGAGCCGCTCGGGGTACTGCTGGGCGACCGACAGCCGCTTGTAGATGTTGGCGGCACGCCGGGTCAGGGCGGTGGCTGTCCCCGGGTCGTCGGCCCCGACCGACTTGGCGCCCGTGAACGCCCGCTCGGCCCGGTAGTAGAGGCGGGACGAGTGCACCAGCAGGACGGCTTCGCGCAGGGCGAGGAGCTCGCCGCGGAGCCGCTCGAGGTCGGCGCCGTCGATCCCATGCTGGGCGAGCGCCTCGATGAACGACTGGGACTCGGTGACGCCGACGTCCCGCCCGAACGCCTCCATGCCGGACACGTAGCTGGCGCAGGCCTCGAGCATGCGGGCGGTGTCCGAGTCCTCGACCGCCAACGGCCGCAGGTCGGAGAGGAACCTGGCCGGCTCGCTCTCGCGGGCCCGCTCGGCGAGCCACGAGGGGTCGAGGCGGTCCTCGTCCTGCCACCCCAACGGCGCCAGGAGGGCGTGCAGGCTCGCACCGATCGACGCCGGCGCCCAGAAGTGGCGGGGGAACGTCCACGGGTAGGCGATGGCGGGGGCCAGCAGGCCGAGCACCTGCGACCGGTCGACGTCGGCGTCCTCGGCGATGCGGGTGAGGAGCCGAGCCCGTTCGGCCGGCGACACGGCCTCGTCGCTCTGCAAGAGCGCGGCCGCCTGGGAGGCTGCCTCACGCTCGTGGCGGGCCGCTTTGCCGTGCTCGAAGACGATTTGCGACGCGAGGTAGGACCATGCCCCGTCGCCCTCCGACGGCGGTAGATCGGCGAGGGCCGCCACGTGCCGGCAGTACGCCTCGCGCCACAGGGTCTCGCTCCCTATGAGCGTGCCCGCTCGCTGCTCCGCTTGCCACCAGTTGGTGGCCGCGTCAACCGCGGCGGGCAACGTGGCGGGCACACGCTCTTCACTCAACGTCTGCCTCATGTCCGATCGTCCTTTCCACATGCCGCTTCACTTTGAGGGGGCCCCGGTTGGGGTCCGTCACCGCTGTCTTGCCGCCGTCTGCGCCTCCCTGCGGCGCAGGGGGGTGGGTACTCCCCGCTCCCGCAGGTGCTCCTCGACCCGGGTGACGAAGCGGTCGAGGTAGCGGACGAGCACCGCCGTCTTCTCCGCCGGCGAGACCGTCTCGCTGCGGATCCGCCAGATTGGGTCGAGCAGCAGGCCCAAGGGGTCGAGCCCTTCGAGCTCGGCCAGCAGATGCCTGAAGAAATGTTCACCCTGCGTCGTCTCGTAGAGGTCGATGCCGCGCTGGCGGGCCTGCCGGTAGCCGGCGAGGAAGCCCATCACCCCGGGCTCCGCCTCGTAGACGACCCTTCCGTGGCTCCAGTAGTGGAAACCCGGATGGTTGCCGCCCCAGAGGAGCGCCTCCATCTGCGACGTGTCGAGCCCGCCCAGCCCGGCGAAGCTCGTGTCGAGCACGAACAGCTCGTAGCTGTTCGTCGAGAGCACCCGCCCGTCCGCTGACGAGATGCTCGCCTTCAGGAAGTACGTACCCGCCGGGAGGTCTTCGGGAACCACCCAGTCGGACGGCGCCTCGCCGGCGCGGGCCTCGGGCACACGGTCGAAGTAGCCGAACGCCGTGCCGGCGTCGACGTCGACCGGGAGGTGCACGGTCTCCGCTCGCTCTCCCGAACGGCCGGTGAACGCGACGCGGCGGCCGTCGCCGTCCTCGAGCCAGAGGTCGATGGCGCCGCCCTGCAGCGGCTCGGTCGTGTCGTTGGCGACGATCACCTCGGCGCTCACCCACGGCTCCCCCAGCGGCTCCCGGGCGTGCTCGTCCCTGCCGAACCACGGGTCCCCGGCGAGCTTGGCCGGACGCCGGAGGGCCTGGGGAAGCGTGACTCGAACGGGCTGGTTGCTCTCGAGGTACGCCCGGTACGCCTTCTTCGGCAGCCAGGCGGCGTCCACGACGCCCCACGTGGGCGCCTGCCAGTCGCAGTCGCGGAACATGAAGCTGAAGTAGCCGACGATGGGCCCGGCCCCGCCGGCGTTCAAGAACGTCTCGACGGCGTCCTTGTGGAGGCGGTACTGGCGGTCCTGGCTCGACTGGGTGAACTCGACGAGGGTGCGCGCCGGCTTCCAGTTCCCGAACCAGAAGTTCTCGCCCTTGAACCCCCCGTAGTGGAGGACGTCGAGCAGGAGCGCGGCCAGCCGGCGGGCCAGCACCGCCGGGTCTCGCACGGGGTCGGCGCCCGAACGGGCCCGCTCGGTCTCCAGCTCGCGGATCTCGTCCTGCAGGTGACCGAGCTTGCAGAGCAGCCGCCAGTCGAGGGCGTCGAGGGCGCGCCGCCAGCTGCCACCGCCCATCACGTCCTTCGCCGCGGCCATCGTCTCGGCCGCCCGTTCCCACGGCTCCCCGTGGGCGGCCCGCCACTTGGGGTCGGTGCGGATGCGCCGCAGGACGTCGCGGACCCTCTGCTCGGATAGCAGCCTCTCGAACAGGCCCGGGTCGGGCATGGCCTGGATGCCGAACTCCGTCGGCATGTTGCGGTGGCGGGAGATGGGCCGGCCGGCGAACTCGCTCTCCTCGAAGCGGCCGGGCAGGGTGGCGAAGGAGTTGTCGTCGCGAAGCGGGTAGAACTGTCCGGGATAGGCGTGGTTGCCGCTGGAGTAGGTGGTCGCCCAGCGGTGGGGGTCGACGTCGCGGAAGGCGGCGTGCAGCTCGAAGTCCATGAAGCGGTTGTCAGCCCCTTCGGTGACCCGCATGTCGGGCTCGTTGTGGGCTTCGTAGGAGACCACCGACGGCTCGTTGTGGAGGAGCTCGGCCAGCTCCCGCACCTGCCGGCGCGCCCGCGCCGCGAACTCGGGGCTCAAGGCGTACGACCACTGCAGCGCGAAGATCTGCTCCACCATGATCCCGGCCCGGTTGGCCTGCTCGTACAGGCGCTTGGGGCACACGAGGGCGTGGACGATGACGGCGTTGAACCCGGCGGCGCGCAGCATGCCGAAGTCCCGCTCCACCGCCTCGTCGCCGTACTCGCTCAGCCAGTAGGTCGGGAGGAGGTTCGTCCCCCGGACGAACACGCGCCGGCCATTGACGACCCACGCGCCCGCCGCGCCGGTGGACTCGCCGATCGGCGTCACCCCCAATGTGCGGAAGCCCGTCTCCAGGACGAGCTCGTCGGCGGGCTGGTCGACCACGTCGAGCACCGCCCGGACGGTGTAGAGGTGGGGGAAGCCGTGGTCCCACGGCTGCCACACCCGCACCGGCGACAGGTCGTCGTCGCGCACCACGATCTCGTGCCGGCCGGGGTCGAGCAGGGCGGCCCTCTCGAGCTCGAGCTCGGCGCCTTCGAAGTTGGCCGGTCTCAGGGTCACCCGGAGCCGGGCCGGCACCGCCTCGGTCGTCACGTTCTCCACCGGGAAGCGCAACTCGACCGACGCGGTGCGCTCTCGGGTGCCCGGCGCCGGCGGAGAGAGGGCCAGCGTCGTGACCCGGGCGCCGGGGGCCAGGCGGACGGTGCCCCGGATGCGCAGGTCGACGTCGTTCCACACGCCGCCGGTGTTGCCGTCCTGGCTGGTGAGCGAGCTCCACGCCCCGCCCCGTTTGGCGTCGTGGTGCCCGAGGGTGCCCTTGACGAGGGTCTTGCGGTTGGGGAACGACGAGGACGGGCGGAAGTCGTTCCAGCCCGACGCCACCTCGATGCCGTCGCCCGACGGCTCGTTGGGCGACGTCACGGCCAAGCGGACGACGTTGATCTCCCCGTAGTGGAGGCAGGCAGAGACGTCGAGCTCGAACGGGGCGAAGAACCCCTCGTGGCCACCGACGTGGTGGCCGTTGACCCAGACGTCGGCGAAGTAGTCGACACCGAGGAAGGACAGGAGCAGGCGCTTCCCGTACAGACGCTCGGGAACGTAGAGCGTCCTGGTGAAGCGCAGGGCGCCGGCGTAGTTCCGGATGCCCGGGACGAGCTCCCAGTTGGTCGGCAGCTCCATGTCCCGTTCCTCGTACCGCCCGTGTCCCACGCGGTAGTAGGCCGTCCACGGCCCGTTGAGGGAGACGTCAGCCCCCGCCTCCCCCTCGGGGACGCGCACGGTGTCCGGTGAACCGCTGCACACCAGCTCCTGCTCCCGGGCCCCGGAGACGACCCGGAGGTACTGGAAGAACAGGCGGTTCTTGGCGTCGGGCGGGAGGTCCAGAGCGCGGATGGTCTCGATCTCGAAGCGCACCGGCGCGAAGTAGGGCTCGTCGCCGAACTCGTGGAGGATGTGGTTGAAGAAGTGCCCCGCCTGGTCCATCCACGCCACGATGGCGGGCTTCCACCGTTCGACCAGGTGGCGACCCTCGAGGAGGCCCAGGAGGCCGGGCGCCGCCTGGTGGACGGGCTGGTTGTGCCCGTCGTGGAAGAGGAACCCCTCGCGTCCGGGACGGCCCTTCAGCAGGAGGTCGGAGATGGCCGAACGGGTCGGGGACGAGTCCCCGGGTGGGCGGGAAGAAGCAGGTCGCATCAACGCGCAGACACAGGAACAGTCAACCGACTTTCCCGGGCACCAGGTTGGTCTCCTCGAGGCACCACCGGAAGTCTCCGGCCGCACACCCACCGCGCCGAGGAAGGGGGCCCGACGATCTCTCCTCGAGTGCCTACCCGGTGAGGGTGGTCACGACACCTCGGCCGGTCAGGCCTCGCCGCGCGCGTACGCGTACGCCGCCCGGACCAGGGCCTCCACCACCTCCCGCTCGCCGTCGTCGCGAGGGGCGTACAGCATGACCGCGGTCGAAGGGATCAGGCCGAGGCGGGCGACCGGGTGCATCTCGGCCCATCCCGCCTTGATGGCCGCCTCCACCAGGCCGGGCGGGAGCATGACGTGCAGGCTCTGGTCGGCGCCGGGGTGGAGATGGGCGAACTCGGCCCCGACCATGAACGCTTCGGGCGGCCCGCCGGCGCCGTCCTCCAGCCACAGGGCCCGGGCGCCCGGTACCGAGATGCGGCTCGGGCGATCGACCACGCCAGGCAGGGTGAACAGTGCCTCGGCCAGCCGGTCACGCTGCACGCGGTCGGGCGGCTGCTGGTCGAGCTGGGAATGGGGGTTGGTCGGCGTGGTCGTCGGCCGCGGGCCCCGGCGACGGGGCAGCCGGCCGCCGGCGAGGTCGACGGCGTCGATGGCGTCTGCTCCCACCCGAGCGACCGTAGTGCCGCTCAAGTGGAGGCACGGCGGGCGTCGATAGACCTCGTTGGTGCGGCTCCTCACGTTCGTCGAGTTCCTGGAGCTGGTGGTCTTCGCGACCCTGGCGGCGGTGTCGTACGCGGCCTGGCGCCGGCGGGGCGGGCGATCGGGGGCCTGGCTCGCGGTGACGTTCGGGATCCTCGCCGCCGTCGTCCCGGTCAGCTGGTTCACCCCGCCCACGGCGACGGGGGCCGCCATCGAGCTCCTGCGGAGGAGCCTCGCCCTGCTCCTCGCTTTCTTCCCCTACTGCCTCTACCGCTTCACGTGGACCTTCTCCCCGGGATCCCGCCGGGTCGAGCCCCTCGCCCGGGCGGCGACTGTTCTGGTGGCCGCGGCCACCGTCGTCGTCCCGTCGATCGCCTCGCCCCCGACCGGCCGGTGGCCGTGGTGGTACGTCGCCTACGGGATCGGCTTCGCCCTGGACTGGACGTTGCTGTCCCTTCTGTCGGTGGCGCGCCTGTGGCGCGCCGGGCGCGGCCAGCCGACGGTCGCCCGCCGGCGCATGCGCACGCTCGGCATCGCCGCCATCGTCCTCAACCTGGCCCTGTTCATCGTCGTGGGGTCGGGCGGCCGGGGATCGGACGAGGTCACGCTGATCGCCCAGTGCGCCGGCCTGCTGAGCGCCGTCCTCTTCCTGCTCGGGTTCGTCCCGCCCCGGGCCCTGCGGACCTGGTGGCGCCGGCCCGAGGTCCTCGCCTTCAGGAAGGCCGAGGCCGCCCTCATGGGTGCCGACACCGCCGACCGGGTGGCCACGATCCTGCTTCCCCACGCGGCCGAGCTGGTTGGTGCCCAGGCGGCCATGCTCGTGACCGGGGACGGGGAGGTCCGTGCCCGTCACGGCATCACCGAGGCCGACGCGGGCGGGGCGGCCGCCCGCCTCCCCCTTCCGGCCGACCCGTCCGGCGACCCCCTGTTCCTTGAGGGCATGGTCGCCGTCCCCGTCCGCCAAGGGTGGCTGGCCGTGATCACCAGCCCGGTGGCCCCCTTCTTCGGTCCCGAGGAGCTGAGCCTGCTCATGACCCTCGCCCACCTCGCCGGGCTCGCCCTCGACCGGGCCGAGCTGTTCGACCGCGAGCGCCTGGGCCGCCGGGTGCTGGCCGAGCGGGAGTTCCAGCTGGCCGAGGCCCAGCGCACCGCCCAGGTGGGCAGCTACACGTGGGACCTGGCCACCAACACGGTCACCTGGTCGGACGAGATGATGCGCCTCCTCGGGTTCGCCGGCGAGGTCCCCGACAAAGGAGCGGCGTTCGCCTCGCGCATCCACCCTGACGACCGGGCCCGGGTGATCGACGCCTGGCGGACGGCACCCCACACGACCGTGCCCACGTCGATCGAGTACCGCATCGTGCTGCCTCCGGGGGAGACGCGGTGGATCCAGGGGCGGGCGCGGCCGGTGATGGACGACACCGGTGCGGTGGTGCGCCTCATCGGCACCGTCCAGGACATCACCGAGCGCAAGCGGGCGGAGGAGGAGATCGCCTTCCAGGCGACCCACGACGCCCTGACCGGCCTGCCCAACCGGGTGCTGTTCATGGACCGCCTCTCCCACGCCCTGGCCCGGCGCCGGCGCGACCCCTCGGGCCTGGCCGTGCTCTTCCTCGACCTCGACCGCTTCAAGTGGCTCAACGACAGCCTGGGCCACGCCGCCGGGGACGAGGTGCTGGTGACGGTGGCCACCCGACTGCGCCGGGCGCTCCGCCCCGGCGACACCCTGGCCCGGTTCGGGGGCGACGAGTTCGTCGTGCTCTGCGAGGGCGTGACCTCCGAGGCCGCCGCCCTGGCCCTGGCCGGGCGGCTGCGGACCGCCCTGGAGGCCCCGATGGAGGTGGGCGGGGGGGAGGAGACCACGCTGACGCTGAGCGTCGGCATCGCCTACGCCGGCCCCGACGGCACCGACGAGACGGCGGAGACGCTGGTCCGCGACGCCGACGCCGCCATGTACCGGGCCAAGGAGCGCGGCCGCGACCGCCACGAGCTCTTCGACATCACCACCCGGCTCATCGCCCTGGCCCGCCACGAGACGGTGAACGCCCTGCGGCGGGCGACCGAGCGTGGCGAGATGGTCGTCCACTACCAGCCCCAGGTCGACATCGCCAGCGAGCGGGTCGTCGGCGTGGAGGCCCTCGTCCGCTGGAACCACCCCGAGCGGGGCCTGCTCACACCCGCCGAGTTCATCTCCCTCGCCGAGGAGACCGGCATCATCGTGCCGCTGGGCGCCAGGGTCCTGGCCGCCGCCTGCCGCCAGGCGGTGACCTGGGAGCGGCGGGACGACCTCCCCGGGAAGCTCTGCCTCTCGGTCAACCTGGCGGCGCGCCAGCTGCTGGCCAGCGACCTGTGCGGCGTCATCGAGGACGTGTTGCGCACCTCGGGCCTCGACGCCTCCCAGCTCTGCCTCGAGATCACCGAGAGCGTCCTGCTCGAGGACACCGAGGCCAGCGCCCGGGCCCTGGGCGACCTGAAGGCCCTCGGGGTGCGGATCGCGGTGGACGACTTCGGCACCGGGTTCTCCGCCCTCAGCTACCTCAAGCGCTTCCCCGTCGACGTGCTGAAGATCGACCGGTCGTTCGTCGTCGGCCTGGGCCGGTCGCGTGAGGACCGGGCCATCGTGGCGAGCGTCGTCGACCTGGCCCACGCCTTCGGCCTCACGACGGTGGCCGAGGGCGTGGAAACGCCGGAGCAGCTCGCCGAGCTGCGGGCGCTGGGGTGCGAGCTGGCCCAGGGCTACCTGTGGAGCCGGCCCGTGCCCCCTGAGGACGCCACGGAGTGGATGGCGGCCCAGACCTGCGCCTCGTCCACCCCGGCGGTCGGGCCGGTCGGGCGGTTCGGGCCCCTCGGGCCCGTCGCGCCAGATGGCCTCGACGACGGCCGGCGCCGGGCCCGCGTCCTGCTCGTCGACGACGACCCGTCGGTGCGCCGGGTCCTGCGGATGCTGCTGGACGACGAGGACCACTTCGAGGTCGTCGGCGAGGCCGAGGACGGGCGGGAAGCGGTGGCGGTCGCCCGCAACGTCCGCCCCGACGTCGTCGTCCTCGACCTGGCCATGCCGGGCATCGGCGGCCTCGAGGCGCTGCCGCTCATCCAGGCGGTGGCACCGGACGCCAAGGTCGTGGTGCTCTCCGGGCTCGAGTCGGCCGCGTACGGCCCCACCGCCCTTCGCCAGGGCGCCGTCGCCTACTTCACCAAACGCGGCGACCTGAGAGAGCTGGTGACCGGGCTCGACGTCCTGCTCGCCCCCTCGGCGTAGATGACTGCTGAAGCTCTACTCCCGTCGGGCTTGCGGCCCGAAGCGCTCACCTGCGACTTCGCCGGCTCAGTCGCCGGGCCCGGGCCGCGCA
Source organism: Acidimicrobiales bacterium (assembly GCA_036260255.1). GTDB lineage: Bacteria > Actinomycetota > Acidimicrobiia > Acidimicrobiales > AC-14 > DASZJY01. The sequence continues at coordinate 20,033 of DATAAF010000058.1, forward strand.
AGAGAACAGCAGTCCTAGGCGGCCGCGTACCGCAGCGGCAGTAGGCCGCGAACCCACCGGGGGCTGACGACGCCGTCGGTGTCCCGGTCGTACCGTGGGTCGACGTGACGAGGTGTGACCCCGCGGCCGGCCGGCGCGGCTCGCTCGGGCGTGACGCGCGCCTGGCCGCGGTCGTCGGCGCCGCCCAGCTCGTCTTCACCTACCTGGCCGGGCGTCACCAGGTCGACCGCTACGACCTCGACCTGCTGGGCATGGCCCTGCTGCTGGCCGGCCCGGCCGCGCTGGTCGTGCGCCGCCGGTACCCGTCGGCCGTGCTGGCGGCCACCCTGGCGGCCACCCTGGCCTACTGGCTGATCGGCTACGTCCGCGGCCCGATCTTCCTCGCCCTCATCGTCGCCTTCGCCACCGTCGTCATGGGCGGGCGCCGGTGGGTGGCCTGGGCGTCGCTCGCCGTCGGGTACGTGGCGTTCCTCTGGCTGGGTGACCTGTTGGACCGGGAGCCGGCACCGACCCTCGCCCAGGTCGTCGGCCTGGCGGCGTGGCTCCTGGCCCTGGCCACCACCACCGAGGTCATCCGGGTGCGCAGGGAGCGGGCGGCCGAGCTGGGCCGGGCCCGCCAGGAGGAGGCCCGGCGCCGGGCCAGCGAGGAGCGCCTGCGGATCGCCCAGGAGCTCCACGACGTGCTCGCCCACAACATCTCGCTCATCAACGTCCAGGCCGGGGTGGCCCTCCACCTCATCGACGAGCGGCCCGAGCAGGCCCGCCCCGCCCTGGCCGCCATCAAAGACGCCAGCAAGCAGGCCCTCGACGAGCTGCGCTCGGTCCTCGACGTGCTCCGCGAGGGCACCGGCGAGGGCGCCTCCCTGGTGCCGGCGCCGGGCCTGGACGCCGACCTCGACGACCTGGTGGCCAAGACGGTGGCCGCCGGGGTCGACGTGCGCGTCGACGTGGAGGGCGAGCGGCGGCCGCTGCCGCCCAGCGTCGACCGGGCGGCGTTCCGGATCGCCCAGGAGGCGCTCACCAACGTGGTCCGCCACGCCGGCGGGGCGCGAGCCACCGTGCGGGTGGCCTACGCCGACGACGCCGTCACCGTGCAGGTGGACGACGACGGCCGGGGGCTCACCGTCCCCGCCGCCGAGGGCAACGGCAGCGGCAACGGCATCACCGGCATGAGGGAGCGGGCCGCCGCCCTGGGCGGGCGGTTGGAGGCGGGACCCCGGGCGGGCGGCGGCTTCCGGGTGCGGGCCTGGCTGCCGCTGGGCGACCGCCCGTGATCCGGGTCGTCCTGGCCGACGACCAGGCCCTGGTCCGGGCCGGGTTCAAGGCCCTCCTCGACGCTCAGGACGACATCGAGGTGGTCGGCGAGGCGGGCGACGGCAACGACGCGGTGCGGCTGGCCCGCACCCTCGTCCCCGACGTGGTGCTCATGGACATCCGCATGCCCGGCACCGACGGGCTCAGCGCCACCCGGGCCATCACCGGCGACGACCGCCTGGGCGCCGTGCGCGTCGTCGTCCTCACCACGTTCGAGCTGGACGAGTACGTGTTCGAAGCCATCCGGGCGGGCGCCAGCGGCTTCCTCGTGAAGGACACGGAGCCGGTCGATCTGCTGCGGGCGGTGCGGGCGGTGGCGGCGGGGGACGCCCTGCTCTCGCCCGGGGTCACCCGCCGCCTGATCGCCGCCTTCGCCCGCAACGCCAAGGACCCGGGCCCCGTGGGGGCGACCGAGCTGGGTCTCTTGACCGACAGGGAGCGGGAGGTGGTGACGTTGGTGGCCGAAGGCCTGTCCAACGACCAGATCGCCGAGCGCCTCTACGTCAGCCCCGCCACCGCCAAGACCCACGTCAACCGGGCCATGACCAAGCTCAACGCCCGCGACCGGGCGCAGCTGGTGGTGTTCGCCTACGAGTCGGGGCTGGTCCGGCCGAGCTGGCTCTGAGCCGGGCGCAGCAGGCCTGCTTCCTGTCTCTACGGCGCCCGCAGTACCTCCCAAGCCCGCCGCCGGCTGACGACGGGACCCTCCTCGGGGCGCACGATCAGGCCATGATCAACTCACTTGCAACCACCATGTTGGGCCACGCCTGGGGCTGGGGCCCCGGGCCGTGGATCGGCTTCTTCTGGCTGGCCCTCTGGGGCGCGGCCATCGCCTTCTGGGTGACGCGCGGCCGGCGGCGCCAGCCCTGGCGCAGCGGCGAGTCGGTCCTGGCCGAGCGCTACGCGCGGGGCGAGATCGACGCCGACGAGTACGGCAAGCGCCTGCGCACCCTGCGGGAGCAGAGCCGGTGACCGCCGTCGCTCCGCCCCCGTCCCCGTCCCCGCCCCGCACCGCCGCCGCCGGGGCGGTGCACGCCACCAAGGTGTACGGCTCGGGCCCCACCGCGGTGCGGGCCCTCGACGAGGTGAGCGTCTCGCTGGCGGCCGGACGGTTCACCGCGGTCATGGGACCGTCGGGCTCGGGCAAGTCGACCCTGCTCCACTGCCTGGCCGGCCTCGACCACCTCACGTCGGGACAGGTGTTCCTGGGCGGCACCGAGCTGGGGTCGCTCTCGGACAAGGAGCTCACCCTGCTCCGCCGGGACCGCGTGGGCTTCGTGTTCCAGGCGTTCAACCTGGTGCCCGTCCTCACCGCGGAGGAGAACATCGTCCTGCCCCTGGCGCTGGCCGGCCGCCGGCCCGACCGGGACTGGCTGGACGAGGTGATCGCCACCGCGGGCCTGGGCGACCGTCTGGCCCACCGGCCGTCGGAGCTCTCGGGGGGCGAGCAGCAGCGGGTGGCAGTCGCCCGGGCGCTGGCCAACCGGCCCGAAGTGGTGTTCGCCGACGAGCCCACCGGCAACCTCGACTCCCGGAGGGGGGCGGAGATCCTCGGGCTGCTCAGGCGGGCGGTCGACCGCATGGGCCAGACGGTGGTGATGGTGACCCACGACCCCGTCGCCGCCAGCTACGCCGACGTGGCTCTGTTCCTGGCCGACGCCCGCATCGTCGGCGAGTTGGGCGCGCCGACCGCCGAGAGCGTCCTGGACCGGCTGAAGAGCCTGGGAGGTTGACCATGGTGCGGATCACGTTGAAGACGGTGCTCGCCGGCCGCCGTCGCCTGCTCGCCACTGCGCTGGCCGTCTTCCTCGGCGTGGCCTTCCTGTCGGGGACGCTGGCGCTCAGCGACACCCTGCGGGACAACTTCGACGAGCTCTTCGCCGACGCCAGCGCCGGCACCGACGTCGTCGTCCGCAGCGCCGCCGAGATCTCCGTGGCCGGGGACCGGGGGCCCGACACCCGCCAGCGGGGGCTCATCGACGCCTCGCTGGCCGAGCGGCTCCGGGCGGTCGAGGGAGTGGCGGTGGCCGAGGCGTCGATCGAGGGCTACGGCCAGCTCCTGGGTGCCGACGGGAGGGCGGTCGGCGGCAACGGCCCGCCCCGTGTGGCGGGCACGTGGGTCAGCGACCCGGAGCTGAACCCCTACCGGCTGGTGGACGGCCGGGCTCCCCGAGCGCCGGGCGAGGTGGTGATCAACCGGGGCGCCGCTCGGGAAGGGGCGCTGCCGGTGGGCGCCAGGACCGTCGTGCAGACGCCCGAGCCGGTGGAGGTGACGGTGGTGGGAATCGCCACATTCGGCGACGCCGACGGGATGGGCCGGGTGACCTTCACCGGCTTCACCGCGGCGGACGCTTCCCGCCACATCGCGAAGGGCCCGAGCCGTGCCTCGAGCGTGCTGGTGCGTGGGAGGGATGGCATCTCCCAGGAGGAGCTGGCCCGGCGGGTGCGGGCGGTGCTGCCGCCGGGGGTCGAGGCCATCACCGGCAGCCAGCTCGCCGAGGAGAACATCGACGAGATCAGCGCCCAGTTCCTGGACATGCTCAGCGCCTTCCTGGTGGTGTTCGCCGGCGTCGCCCTGCTGGTGGCCTCGTTCAGCATCTACAACACGTTCTCCATCCTCGTGGCCCAGCGGTCGCGGGAGGTGGCGCTCTTGCGGGCGGCGGGAGCGACCCGGCGCCAGGTGCTCCTCTCGGCCCTGGCGGAGACGGCCGTCGTGGGTGTGGTCGCGTCGCTGGCCGGCCTGGCCGGCGGGGTGGGCCTGGCCGGGCTCCTCAAGGGCCTGTTCGACACCTTCGGGTTCTCGCTGCCGGCCGGTGGGCTGGTGTTCAACGGCTCCAGCATCCTCGTCTCGCTCGTCGTGGGCGTGGTCGTCACCGTGGCGGCGGGGGCGGCGCCCGCCGTGCGGGCGTCGCGGGTGGCGCCCCTGGCCGCCCTGCGCGACGTGGCGGTCGACCGGAGCGGGCTGTCCCGGGGCCGGGCCTCGGCGGGCGCCGCGCTGACGGGCGCCGGCGTGTTCGCGGTCATCGGCGCGGTGGCCGGCGGTGGCGGTGGGTCGGTGGTGCTGGCCGGCTTGGGTGCGGCGGCGACCATGGTCGGCGTGGTCGTCCTCGGGCCGGTGACCGCCCGGCCGGCGGCGTCGTTGCTCGGGTGGCCGGCGTCCCGGCTCGGCGGCGTCACCGGGTCGCTGGCCCGCCAGAACGCGGTGCGCAATCCCCGCCGCACGGCGGGCAGCGCCACCGCCCTTCTGGTCGGCGTCGGCGTGGTCGTGCTGTTCACCGTCTTCGCGTCCTCGCTCAAGGCCTCGATCGACCGCACCGTCACCGAGTCGTTCGGCGGCGACCTGGTCGTGGCCACCCCGTCGTTCGGGGGCGGGGCGCTGAGCCCCCGGCTGGCCGAGTCGCTGGGGCGGCTCCCCGAGGTGGAGCGGGCCACCGGCGTGGGCGAGGGCCCGGCCATGGTGGACGGCGCCCCTCGCCGCCTCACGGTCACCGATCCCGCGGTCCTGGGCGAGCTTCTCGTGCTCGACGTGGTGGAGGGGACGTTGGCGGCGGTCGGGCCCACGGAGCTGGCCGTGTCGGACGAGGTCGCCGCCGACCGGGGGTGGCGGCTCGGCGCACCGGTGACGGTGGGCTTCGCCGACGGCGACACCGCCCGGTTGACGGTGGCCGCCGTGTACCGGGCCCGGGAGGTGGCCGGCGACTACCTGGTGTCCCGGGCGGCCTGGGCTCCCCACGCGCCCCAGGACAGCGACCGCACGGTGTTCGTCTCCCTGGCCGAGGGCGTCGGCCTGGCCGAGGGCCGGGCGGCGGTGGAGCGAGCGGCGGCGCCGTATGGACGCCCGCCGGTGCAGGACCGCGACGAGTACGCCGCCGCCGCCACCCGCGGCGTGGACATGCTGCTGGGGATCGTCTACGCCCTGCTGGGGCTGGCCGTCCTGATCGCCCTCATGGGCATCGCCAACACCCTCTCCCTGTCGGTCCACGAGCGGGCCCGGGAGCTGGGGCTGCTGCGGGCGGTCGGCCAGACCCGTGCCCAGGTCCGGTCCATGGTGTTGGGCGAGTCGGTCGTGGTGGCGGTGTTCGGGACCGTCGGGGGCATGGCCCTCGGGCTGTTCCTGGGTTGGGCCCTCGTCCAGGCGGCCGGGGCGGAGACGGCCCGGTTCGCCCTGCCCGTCGGCCCGCTGGCGATCGTGGTGGCGGCGGGGGCGGCGGCGGGGGTGCTGGCCGGGATCCGGCCGGCCCGCCGGGCGGCCCGCCTCGACGTCCTGGGGGCGATCGGCACCGCGTAGCGCCCGGGAAGGGGGAGGTGCCGGCTCCAGGGGGCTGGGGGGCCCTGAGAGCCGGAACCACTCGCCCTGTGCATGTCCAGCCGCGCGGTGATGTCACCAGAGATTCGCGAGAAGGGGCGGGGGCGGCCGTCGCCGACGACGGGCGGGACGGCGGCAGACGGCCGCCCCCGAGTCGACCGGGCCCGTGCCGACACGGACCTGGCCGCAACGAGCGAGCTCCGAACCCCCCCAGTGGCTCGGGGCATCGTCGTCAGGGGGAAAGACGGCCGTGGCCGCCGTCCATGACGCGGGTCGCCGGGAATTCCTGTGGCGGGCAGGGTTCGAGCGGGCCCGGGACCTCCCGCCCAGGGCACGCCCCGGGCGAAGTGGCTCGTTCCGGCGGCGGGCTCCCGGCGGCGGCCGGGTCACCCCTGCTGCTCCCTCCTCGTCCCGGCCGCGCCGTGGTCGTCCTCACGGCGCTCGGGGCGCCCCCAGTGGCGGGTCGTGCGCAGCTCGGGACGGCGTGCCCCCCGGCGGGGGCGGCGGCCCCGCCCCCGCATGAGGCGGACGGCCGGCCGCACCGACCGGTCCGACGACCACGGCGCGTACGGCGCCCCCACCAGGCCGGCCAGGGTGACCAGGACGGTGTCGTAGTTCACCCGCCAGCCGGCGAAGTCCCGCCAGGCCTGGTCGCGGTCGGGCTTCAGCTTGATCCCCGCGGCGGCCAGGCGGTCGTACGCCTCGTCGTACTCCTCCCGTGCCACCGTGATCTCGTCGGTCGGCCGGGGGTCGGGGTCGTACTCGAGCCCGAAGTAGTCGGCGATCCGGCGCAGGCAGAGGGTGCCCGCCCGGATCATGAGCTCGGCGTCGGGATCGTGCTCCTCCATCGTCGAGGAGGCCAGAGCGGCGGCGTCCAGCACCGCCCCCGCCGCCGTCACCCACGAGTGGTCCGGCTGGGGCGAGCGGAAGAACACCAGGGCGGGGAACGAGGTGTGGCTCTCCTCGGTCTCCACGAACCACCCCTCCCACCGGTCCCACAGCCCGGCCAGCCCTCCCAGCCAGGAGATGCGGGCGAAGCGCTCGAGGATCTCCACGCCCGACGGAGGGGAGCCGGCCCGCACCTCGAGATGCGCCACCGCCGCCTCCCGCCGGGAGAAGGTGGTGTAGATGCTGGGCAGGTAGGTGATGATCAGGGCCAGCAGCCCGAGGCCCAGGCTCGCCTCGGTGAAGGCGAGGAAGATCGTCGGCAGGTCGTCCGGGCGGAGGAAGCCCAGGGTCAGGAGTGACGAGCCGCTGAGCGTCACCGCCTCCCGCAACGTCCGGCCGGCGAGGGACCAGTACATCGCCGCGAAGCCGGTTCCCACGAGGGCGAGCCACACCCCGGCCAGGGTGAGCAGGCTGAGAGGGGCGTACGGCGCCATCACCCGGTCCCGCCGCTCGTAGGTCGGGGCCCGCCCCAGCCGCACCCGGAACAGCGCCCTCATGGTGAGGAAGACGGCCGTCGTGAGCTTGGACTGCACCCCCCGCGGCAGTACGACGGTGCGGACGGCCGATGCCAGCGTCGCGGCCACCAGCGACAGCCCGCCGACGAAGACGACGACGTCCACCACCTGGCGCATACGGGCGGCAGCGTACGGCCTCGCCCGGTCGCCTCCAGGCGGTGCAGACTGGGCCGGCATGAGCACCGCGGTCGTCGTCGACGCCGTCCGCACGGCGATCGGGAAGCGCAACGGCGGGCTCGCCGGCTGGCACCCCGTCGACCTGGCCGCCGAGGTGCTGCGGGCCGTCGTCGAGCGCAACGACCTCGACCCCGCCCTGATCGACGACGTGATCCTCGGCTGCGTGTCCCAGACCGGCGAGCAGGGGCTCAACGTGGCCCGCAACGCCGCCCTGGCCGCCGGGTTCCCCGAGTCGGTGCCGGGCACCACCGTCGACCGCCAGTGCGGATCGGGCCAGCAGGCCGTGCACTTCGCCGCCCAGGCGGTGATGGCCGGCGCCTACGACCTGGTGGTGGCCGGGGGTGTCGAGTCCATGAGCCGCATCCCCATGGGCGTCACCACGGTCAAGGGGCCGGGCATGCCCTTCGGCCCCCGGATGATGCAGCGGTACCAGCCGGTGGGCGGCCTGGTGCCCCAGGGCATCGCCGCCGAGCTGGTCGCCGAGCGCTGGGACCTCTCGCGGGAGGAGCTCGACGCCTACAGCCTCGAGAGCCACCGGCGGGCGGCCCGGGCCACCGCCGGGGGGTGGTTCGACGGGGAGATCGTGCCGGTCACCGTGGACACCCCCCGGGGCAAGAAGGAGCTGCGCGCCGACGAGGGCGTCCGCACCGACACCAGCCTCGAGGCGCTGGCCGCCCTCAAGCCGGCGTTCAAGGCGGGCGGGCGCATCACCGCCGGCAACTCCTCGCAGATGTCCGACGGCGCCGCCGCCGTGCTCATCGCCAGCGAGGACGCCGCCGCCCGGTTGGGCCTCCAGCCGTGGGCCCGGTTCGCCGCCTTCTCGGTGGTGGGGGTCGACCCGGTCACCATGCTCATCGGGCCCATCCCCGCCACGACCGCCGCTCTGGACCGGGCCCGGTTGACTCTCGACGACGTGGACCGGTTCGAGGTCAACGAGGCGTTCGCCCCCGTCGTCCTGGCGTGGGCGGCCGAGCACCGGGTCGACCTCGAGCGGGTGAACCCCTGCGGGGGGGCCATCGCCCTCGGTCACCCGCTGGGCTGCTCCGGGGCCCGCCTGCTCACCACCCTGCTCTGGGAACTGGAGCGCGCCGGCGGCCGTTTCGGCCTCGTCACCACCTGTGAGGGAGGCGGCATGGCCAACGCCACCGTCGTCGAGCGCCTGGGCTGAGGTCAGCGGTGCTGTGGTTCCTGCTGAAGGTGCTCGTGGCCCTGGCCGCCTTCGTCCTCATCATGCGGCTCGGGATGATGGTGCTGGGCAGCCTGGCCCGGCCCAACGAGCCCCCGCCCCCGGGCGAGATGCGCAAGGTGAACCTCCGCTACCGGTGCTCGGTGTGCGGCACCGAGGTGCGCATGACCCAGGCGGCCGAGGACCTCCCCCCTCCGCCGCGCCACTGCCAGGAGGACATGGACCTGGTCGCCCCCACCTTCGAGTGATCCACAGCCCCGTCCACAGCTGTGGAGAACTACAGCGGTGTGATTCCGGCCCGGACGGCCGCCCTCAGTGGTACCGGGTGGCGGTGATGAAGCCGATGGTGATGAGCCCGAGGCCCCCGAGGAGCCAGCCGTTGTGGGGGCTCTTCGGGAGGATGCTCACGTAGTTGAGGATGATCATGAACATCCCGCCCAACAGGCAGGTGAACATGATGATCGGCACCCACATGGGGCTGACCTTCTGGGTCTTGGGCACCGGAGGCGTGTAGCGGCCCGTCCCCTTGGGCGTCACCCGCTTGCTGGCGGTGGCGCCCTTCGCCGGCTTGGCCGGCTTGGCCGGCTTCGTCGATCGGGCGGTGGAAGCGCCGCGCTTGTTCGCCATGGCCCAGACGATAGGCGCTCGCCCGCGGGGCCGGCCTCAGTCGTCGGCGCGGTAGGTGACGCCGACCATGGCCAGCGACGCCCGCGCGCCGTCGTCCCAGTGGTCCTCGGGCTCGCCGATCGACGGCCGGGTGGCGGCGACGACCTCGTGGCGCCAGATGGCGTGCACCCGGCGGGCCCGGCGGCGGAGGACCACGGCCACCGACGGGCGGATGGGCCGGGGAGCGGAGACGGCCAGCAGGACCTCGACGCCGTTGTCGAACTGCACTGCGGCCATCTCGCGCCTCCTCGTCCGTGGCTCTCGGCGGTAGAGAGCCGGTTCGCCCCGCCTTGATACGCGGGCCGCGCACCCGTCGGCCCCACGTAGGGTTGGGCGATGCCGTCGCACGTGCTGGTCATCGACAACTACGACTCGTTCGTTTACAACCTGGTCCAGTACCTCGGGGAGCTGGGCGCCGACCCCGTCGTCCACCGCCACGACGAGCTCACCCTCGAGGGCATCGGGGCCATGGCCCCCGACGGCATCCTCATCTCGCCGGGCCCCGGTCGTCCCGAGGACGCGGGGGTGAGCAATGCCGTCATCGAGCGGCTGGCCGGCCGCATCCCCATCCTCGGCGTGTGCCTGGGTCACCAGTGCATCGGGCAGGTCTTCGGCGGTCGGGTCGTGCGGGCGGCCGAGGTCGTCCACGGCAAGACGTCGGTCGTCCACCACCGGGGCCGGGGTGTGCTGGCCGGCCTGCCTCAGCCCTTCGAAGCGACCCGCTACCACTCCCTCGTGATCGACCCGGGCTCGATGCCCGCCGAGCTCGAGGTGACGGCCTGGACCGACGACGGCACGGTGATGGCGGTGCGCCACCGCGAGCTGGCGGTGGAGGGGGTGCAGTTCCACCCCGAGTCCATCCTCACCACCTCGGGCAAGCAGCTGATGGCCAACTTCCTGGCCCGCCTGCCGGCGCCGGCGACCGCGACCTAGGGCGTTGTAGTCGTCGGCCGGGGTGTGGTCGGCAGGATGGTGACCTGAGGGGCGGCGGTCGTCGTGGGCGGCGGGCCCGACGACACCACGAGGGTCACCGTCGAGCCCTTGGCCAGCGGCGTGGGGGCTGGCGGCTCGGTGCGGATGACCCTGCCCGCCTCCACGCTCTCGGAGGTCTCGGTCCGCACCGCGGCGGTGAACCCGGCCCGCCCCAACAGGTTGGCCGCCTCCGACTGCTCCCGCCCGGCCACGTTCGGGACGGCGACCTGCTCCCGCCCGCTGGAGACGGTGAGGGTGATTCTCGAGCCGCGCGGCGCCGTCCCCCCCGGCTTGGGGTCCTGGTCGAGGACGGTGTCGACGGGGATCTTGTCGTCCGGCTTCTGGACGACCTCCACCTGGAACCCCTTCTCGGTGAGCAGATCGGTGGCCGAGTCGACCTTGCGGTTGCGGACGTCGGGCACCTCGACCGGCACCGGCCCGAGGCTGACTCTGATCCTGACCGTCTCGTCCTTGTCCAGCTCGACGCCCGGCTTGGGGTCCTGGTCGAAGACGGTCCCCGCCGGATTCACGTCGTCGTTGGCGGGGATCGACTCGGCCTTGAGGCCGACGCTGGTGAGGTCCCGGATGGCGTCCGCCTCGGACTTCCCGACGACCTGGGGGACGGGCACCTTGGTCTCGCTCCCGATCCCCAGCTGGCGGGCCAGCAGCACGAGGAAGCCGGCCAGCAGGGCCAGGAGGATCACCAGCACCACGAAGTAGGCGCTCGTGCGCCGGCGCGGCGGAGGCGGCTCCTCCTCGACGAGCACGTCGGCGGGGCGGGACATCACCCGGGTCCCGTCGGCGGCCGCCGCCCCCCGGCTGCCGGCCATGACCGCGGTCTCGTCGCCGGCGGCCCCGGCGGCCCCGGCGGCCCCGGCGGCGAGGAAGGGCTCGGCCGTCACCGCCTGCCCGTGGGCGAAGCGGAGCAGGTCGGAGCGCAGGTCCTGGGCCGACGCGTAGCGGTCGGTCCGGTTCTTGGCCATGGCCTTCATGATCACGGCCTCGAACTCGGGGGGGACGTCGGGGTTGTGGTGCGACGGCGGCACCGGCTGCTCCCGCACGTGCTGGTAGGCGATGGCCACGGGGGAGTCGCCGATGAACGGGGGACGTCCGGTCACGATCTCGTAGAGCACGACGCCGAGTGAGTAGACGTCGCTGCGGGGATCGATCTGGAGGCCCTGGGCCTGCTCGGGCGAGAAGTAGGTCGCCGTGCCCATCACCGCCCCCGTCTGGGTGAGGCTCTCCTGGGGGTCGCCGGCGGCCGCCCGGGCGATCCCGAAGTCGGTGACCTTCACCAGCCCGGAGATGAGGATGTTCCCGGGCTTGACGTCGCGGTGGATGACGCCCCGCCGGTGGGCGAAGTCGAGGGCGCCGGCGACCTCGGCCGCGATCTCGGCGGCGCGGAAGGGGAGGAGCGGCCCCTCGGTGCGGATGAGCTCGCGCAGGGTGGGGCCGTCCACGAACTCCATGACGATGAAGTAGGTGCCGCCCTCCTCGCCCCAGTCGTAGACGGCGACGATGTTCGGGTGGTTGAGGTTGGCGGCGGCGCGGGCCTCCCGCCGGAAGCGCTCGACGAAGTTGCGGTCGGCCGAGAACTCGGGGAAGAGGACCTTGAGGGCGACGGGCCGGTCGAGGAGCAGGTCGCGCGCCAGGTACACCTCGGCCATGCCGCCCCGAGCGAGGTGGCGGACGATCTGGTACCGGCCGGTGAAGACCTGCTGGGCCATGCCGGGTCCCCAGCCTACGGGACCGCGCCCGGTGGGGCAGGGGCCCCACCTTGGGCGAGGAGGCGGGGTTGGGGCCCCGCCGGGGATGAAGACATGGGCATCATCCGCCCAAAGCCGCCCTCATCACCGTCTGGGCGATGGGCGCGGCGAGGGTGCCGCCGGTCGCCTCGTCCACGTTGGGCAGGTCCTCGAGCATCACCGCCACGGCGATGCGGGGGTCGTTGGCGGGGGCGAAGGCGGTGAACCATACGTGGGTCGTGTTCCGCCCGGTCTCGGCCGTCCCCGTCTTGCCGGCGACAGGGATCCCGGGGATCTGGCCGCGCGTGCCCGTCCCGCGCTGCACGACGCCGACCATCATGTCCCGCACCGTGCTGGCGACCCCGGGGGGGACGGCCTGTGTCCACGGCCGGGGGGCGAAGCTCTCGATCACCCGGCCCTCGGCGTCGCGCACCTCGGCCATCACGTGGGGCGTCATGATCACCCCGCCGTTGGCGATTCCCGCCGAGACGAGGGCCATCTCGAGCGGCGTGGCCGTCACGTCCTGCTGGCCGATGGCCGAGCGGGCCAGGGCGGGCCGGTCCCGGGCGAACTCGGACGGCGCGGGGAACGTCGACGGGATCGCGAAGGGCAGGTCGATGGGCGGGGCCTCGTTGAACCCGAACGCCTCGGCGGCGGCCGCCAGCCGGTCGGCGCCCAGGTCGAGCCCGAGTTGGGCGAAGGAGGTGTTGCACGAGACCCGTAGCGCCTCGGGCAGGGGGCCGCCGCACCGTCCCCCGCCGAAGTTGCGCAGGGGCCGGGTGGTCTGGGGCAGCCGCAGCTCGGTGAGGGTGGGGTAGACCGGCTGGTTCGGGGTGGCTACCCCGGTGGAAAGGCCGGCGGCGGCGGTCACGACCTTGAAGCTCGAGCCCGGGAAGTAGCGATCGCGGTAGGCCCGGGGGAGCAGGGGCTTGTTGGCGTCGGCGTTCAGCCGCTCCCAGGTCTCGCGCACGGCGTCCTGGTCGTGGGCGGCGAGGGGGTTGGGGTCGTAGGACGGGAAGTCGACCATGGCCAGGATGGCGCCCGTCCTGGGGTCGACCGCGACCACCGCCCCCTTGCGGTTGGCCAGCGCCTGGGCGGCCACCTGCTGGAGCCGCTTCGACACCGTGAGGGTGACGTTGGCGGTCTGGTCCTTCTCGAGGAGCAGGTCGCCCAGGCGGTCGATGCTGAGCCTGCGGTCCCGGCCGGTGAGGGCGTCGTTGTAGGTGCGCTCGACGCCGTCGGCGCCGAAGGTGAACGAGAAGTACCCGGTGAGGTGGGCGAACAGCGCGCCCTCGGGGTACGTGCGAAGGCGCTCGAACTCGCCGCCCGTGGGCGTCGAGGAGGCGACGACCACCCCGTCGGCGGTCTGGATCACGCCTCGGGGACGGGCGAAGTCGCGCACCACCGCCCGGGTGTTGGCGGGATGGTCGTTGAGGCGGTCGGCCTCGATCACCTGCAGGCGGTTGAGCTGCACGAAGAGCAGGACGAACAGCACCGCCAGCACGATGCCGAGGCGCCGGATCTGGGTGTTCACCGGTTCACGCCCGGGTGGCGTCCTGGGCCAGGGCCTCGGCCCGCTCGCGGGCGGCCTGGTCGTCGGAGACGCGCAGCAGCAGGGCCAGGAGGATGTAGTTGGCGAGCAGGGACGACCCCCCGTAGGAGACGAAGGGCAGGGTGATGCCGGTGAGGGGGACGACCCGGATGACCCCGCCGAGGATGACGAAGCTCTGCACCGCGAGGATCGTGGTGAGCCCGGCGGCCAGCAGCTTCTCGAACGGGGGCTCGGCCCGCAGGGCGATGCGGATGCCGGTGCCGACCATGAGGAGGAAGGCGGCCAGCACCGCCGCCGTCCCCAAGAGGCCGAGCTCCTCGCCGATGGCCGCGAAGATGAAGTCGGTCGTGACCGCCGGGATCCGCTGGGGGCTGCCCTGGCCCAGGTTGGTGCCGGCCACCCCCCCGGCGGCGAACGCGAAGAGGGCCTGCACGACCTGGTAGCCGGCCCCCTCGACGTCCTTCCAGGGGTCGATCCAGATGCTGATGCGGTCCTTCACGTGGGCGAACCAGTTCCAGGCGATCCAGGCCCCGACGCCGAAGAGCACGCCGCCGATGGCCAGGTACGACGCCCGCCCGGTGGCCACCCACAAGAGGGCGATGAACAGGGTGAAGAAGAGGAGCGACGACCCCAGGTCGCGCTCGGCCAGCATGATGACCAGCGACACGCCCCACGCGAGCAGCACCGGTCCGAGGTGCTTGAGGTCGGGCTTGGGCAGGAACACGCCTCCCCCTCGCAGGGCCTCCGAGAGCAGCTCCCGCTTCTCCACCAGGTACGAGGCGAAGAAGACGCAGAGGGCGATCTTGGCGAACTCGCCGGGCTGGAAGTTCACCGCGCCGAACCGCACCCACAGGCGGGCCCCGTTGATGTTCTGGCCGATCACCGGCAGGAGCGGCATGAGCAGCAGCCCGATGCCGACCAAGGCGAAGGTGTAGCGGTAGCGCTCGAGGTCGCGGGCCCGGCGGACGAGAGCGAGGGTGGCCACGAAGGCCCCCATGCCGAACGCCGTCCACACCGCCTGCAGGGCGGCGAGGTCGGTGTCGAGGCGGGCGATGAACACGTAGCCGATGCCGTTGAGCAGGCCGGCCAGCGGGAGCAGGATCCCGTCGGCGCCGGGGGCCAGCGAGCGGGTGGCGACGTGGCCGGCGGCCAGCAGTCCGAGGATGATGACGAGGAAGGGGACGACGTCGGCCGGCAGCGACGCGCTGCGCCCGAGGCCGGCCAGCAGGTAGGCCCCGGTGGTGAGGACGGCCGCCAGCAGGACCAGGCCCAGCTCGGTGTTGCGGCGGATGCGGAAGGCGACGCTGTCGCGGATCACCCGCGGCTCACCCGGTGGTCGTCGGCGTCACGGCCCCCGGGGGCGTCGGCGTGGTCGTGGTCGGGAGGGGTGGAGGCTGGCTGGCCTCGGCCGCCCGGGCCGCCTCCTGGCGGATCTCGTTCACGTAGCGGTCGGCGTCGGCCTTGGTTGCCACCTGGTGGCCGGCCCGCAGGTCGGGCACGCGGGCGGGGAGGACGTCGGCCACGGTGAGGGGTTTGCGCTCCTGCAGCGTGGGTTCGAACCACAGCAAGCCCCCCGGGCGCCCCTTGTAGATCGCCACCCGGTCCCCGTCCAACCCCACGTAGTAGGTGCTGCGGGCGTACCAGGCGAAGGCACCGACGATCACCGCCAGCACCGTCCCCAGGGCGAGGAAGAAGACGACGACCCGCCAGGTCAGCCGCCGGGGCGGGCGCTCGTCGGCCGGCCGCCGGGTCGGCGCCGGGGGCCTGGCGGCGGTGGCCGTCGCAGTGGGACGCGACCCGCCGGAGGGCTCCTCGACGCCCCATGCGCGGGCCGCGTCCGCGGTGGAAGCGATCGTCCCCGGCGGTGGGGTGGGGTCGGCCGACCGCTCGATGGTCGGCCCGGGGTCGGCGGCGAGGGCGGCCGACGCCTGTTCGGCCCGGTCGTCGTCGTCGA
Organism: Acidimicrobiales bacterium; assembly: GCA_036260255.1. Classification (GTDB taxonomy): domain Bacteria; phylum Actinomycetota; class Acidimicrobiia; order Acidimicrobiales; family AC-14; genus DASZJY01. The sequence goes on from DATAAF010000058.1 coordinate 35,368, forward strand.
GGACGTCGATGACGATCACGGTGATGTTGTCGTTGCCGCCGTTGGCCCGGGCTTGGCGGACGAGGTCGTGGGCCGCCTCCTGGGGGTCGCGGATCCGCCGCAGGGCGGAGGCGATGCGGTCGTTGCCGAGCTCGTTGGTGAGCCCGTCGCTGCAGATGAGGATGCGGTCGCCCCGGTACGGGATCAGCTGCCAGGAGTCGACGTCGATGTCGGGGTCCATGCCCAGGGCGCGGGTGATGATCGAGCGCTGGGGGTGAACCTCCGCCTCCTCGCGGCTGATCTGCCCGTCCCGGTAGAGCTCCTCGACCAGGCTGTGGTCCTCGGTGAGCTGGGTGAGCTCGCCCTGCTGGAAGAGGTAGGCGCGCGAGTCGCCCACGTTGGCCACCGCCAGGTGCTCCTCGCCGTCCTCCTCGACCAGGGCCACGGCCGTCAGCGTCGTGCCCATGCCCCGCTTCTCGCGGGCGGACTGGGCCAGCCGCCACACCGCCTGGTTGGCCTCCTTGATCGCCGCCACGAGGGCCTCAGTGGTGGGCTCCTCCTCCTCGAAGGCGTCCTCCAGCGTCTCCACCGACGTCTGCGACGCCACCTCTCCGGCCTGGTGGCCGCCCACGCCGTCGGCCACCGCGAAGAGCCCGATGTCGTCGCGCGCGAGGTAGCGGTCCTCGTTGCTCTGGCGCACCCGCCCCACGTCGGTGGCCGCGCCGCTGCGGAGCACCGTCATCGCTGACCTCGCGCCATTGCCCCGTGCAAGCAGTTCGGGGGGTTGTCGGGGGGCAGAGCCCCCCGACGTCGGGGGGCCTTCCGCGAGCGATGGCCGCCGGTCACGTGAGCTCCAGCACCGTCTTGCCGACCTGGAGGCGGTCGCCCCTGCGGATGGCGATGGGGGCGGTGACCTTGCGGCGGTTGAGGTAGGTGCCGTTGGTGGAGCCGAGGTCCTCCACGTAGTACTGGCCCTCCCGCCGGAAGAGGCGGGCGTGGAGCTGCGACACGTAGCTGTCGTCGATGGTCACCTGGCAGCCGCCGGCCCGGCCCAGGGTGAGCTCGTCGCCCAGCTCGTAGCTGCGCCCCCGGGCCTCGGGCGGCTCCACGATCCGCAGGCGGGTCCCGTTGCGGCTGCCCCAGTGGGCGCGGGCGGGGGCGGCCCGGCCGGGCGGGGCGACGGGCGCCGGGGGCGGCGAGGAGGGGCCCCGCAGCTCGGCCCACACCGCCCGCAGCACCCGCAGGAAGAAGAGGTAGAGGACGGCGAGGAAGCAGAACTTGAGGATCGTGAGCAGCGAGTCGGGCATTCAGCACCGCGCCCGCTCAGGACGCCTCGAAGCGGATGTGGGTCCCGCCCACGGTGATGTCGTCGCCGTCGGCGAGGCGGCGCTCCCGGACGCCGGCGCCGTTGACCTTGGTGCCGTTGGTGGAGCCGAGGTCGACGACGACGAAGTCGTTGCCCCGGCGGCGGACCTCGGCGTGGCGGCGGCTGACGTTCGGGTCGGAGAGGACGATGTCGCACTCGGGCAGGCGCCCGATGGTCACCGGGTCCTCGCCGATCGACACCCGGCGGCCGTCGCCCAGGGCCAGCGAGCCCACCGCCGCCCCGCCGGGTGCCTCGACCATCGCGGAGGTGACAAGGAACTCGCCCTTGCCCAGCGAGTCGTCCTCCTCCAGCTCGACCTTCACCGGGCCCATGAAGGAGTAGCCCTCCTCGCGGGCGTGGTCACGCACGGCCTCGGCCAGCTCACGGGTGAGCGCCTCGGCCACGGTGTCGAACCGGCGGCAGTCGTCGGGGGCGACGTTGATCCTGAAGTGGTTGGGCGCGACCGGGCCGTTCACGCCCACGATGCGTTCCCTATCCATCTCGCGCGTGAGCCGCCGCCCCAGCTCGACGGGCTCGAGGCCGCTCCGGAAGGTCTTGGCGAAGACGCCCTCGACCAGTCGCTCGAGCCGCTGCTCGAACTGCTTCAGTCCCATGTCCCTGGCGAGCTTACCCACCCCCTCGGGCGGCCAAGGTGCCGGTGTCCGGTACCCTGGGACCGCGCCGGGCGAGTGGCGGAATTGGCAGACGCGCAGGATTCAGGTTCCTGTG
>DATAAF010000059.1:0-20973 GCA_036260255.1 Acidimicrobiales bacterium
GTGCACTTGCCCGGACCGGGCAGGGCAACGGGCGGCAGGTCCAACTTGCCCTCGTGTTCGTGCTTCTCCGCGCCGCACTGGTCATCGCCCCGGGAGCGTTGCTCGTGCCCAAGAGGCGCATGGACTAGCTGTGGGCTGGTCTTGGCGGCGATCGAAGAAGGTCGGCCCCTTCCGCTTCGGACTGAGCAAGAGTCGCCTCAGCGCCAGGACCGGCAGGAGGTTCTGCATACGCGGCTCAACGTCCGGACGAACACTGGAAGGGTAGGTGCCACGGTGCACCTATGTGTAGTGCTGCTACACCGATTCACAAGTGGTTGATTCGTTCTTGACAGCGCGGGTCACACGGCGGATGCTCACCACCTCGGCCTGCGCTTGAATGCGCAGGTGGCCAGAGGGAGAAACGGCGGACCGGGCCGGGCCGCTGAAGACGTCATGCCTTGCGCTAAGGAGAGCGATGAAAAGAGTTCGCGTTGCCGCCATCGTCCTATTCGTTCTCCTAGGGCTGACCGCCCTTCAGCCTTCCGGCGCTGATCACGTCGATGGCGCGACGACCATCCGAGTGACGGGAGGAACCGATAGCACGATCTCACTGGCGTGGGAGCACAACGGTGCTGTTCGCTACGATGTCTATGCCTTCAAGCATGGGGCTTCGAGTGACTTTTTCCTCTACGCCTACTACCCGGCGAGCGATCCGGGATCGAACACTCCTACTCTTTACAGCCTGACGCCAGCGACATGGTCGTTCAAGCTGCTCAGTGATTACGCTGACGACGCGCACGACCATTGGTCGAACACGGTGACTGTCGACGTTCCGTACACCGGCGGAACGCCTACCACCACGACGACCACGACGCCACCCTCTCCGAACGCTTGCGACATCAACCCGGCGAATGACTACGCGGCCATCGAGGCGGCGATCGCCTCCTGTCCCGACGGACCGAGTGCCGAGAACCGCACGGTTATCCGCTTCCCCGTGAACGCCACCTACAGCTTGGCGGACAAGGTTGACATCGTTAAGCGGCAGAACATCGTGATCGACGGCCGTAGCTCGACGTTCACCGCCACGTGGCCGCAGACGCCTGACTCGCTGCGCTCCAACTTCATGCTCTTCAAGGCACGTAACACGACTGTGCGTAACGTCAATATGGTCGGCACGTTCAACCCTGACCCTGCCATCTACCCCAAGCGGCAGATCATGTCGCACTACTGTGAGGCGCAGGCGGGAGTCGTGTTCTACGGGGGCGTCAATGTCACCGTCGAGGACTCGTCCGCGTACCGCACGTGCGGTGACGGCTTCGGTGGCCACCGCTCCGAGATCTACAGTGACAACTATGGCCCCGTGGGCGAGGCCAAGGAAGTCCCGACGAACATCACTTTCCAGCGGTTGAGATCGAAGACAGTGGCCCGTATGTGCTGGGGGCCGACTTCGGGCGTCGGAATCATGGTCGTCGACAACGATTGTGAGGACGCCTGGTACGGTGGGATCGACATCGAGAAGGACGCGTACGAGCCGGTCAAGGACGTGGAGATCGCTCGTAACCGCTTCCGTCACTTCAACATCTACGGCGTGATGATCCCGGTTGGAAGCACGCCGGAGGGCCCTAACGACAACATCCGCGTCTATGACAACGTGTTCGAGACCCCTCCGGACAACAAGTGCTACCCGTCGGTGTGGATCGGTAGCGCCCAGTACGATCGGTCGATGCGGTTCACCAATGTGCATACGTACGGGAACACCATCTACGCAATTGGTGCTGCCGTGGCCTACAACTACGTTGATGGCGGGTCGATTCACCACAACACGGTCCATCGTCTGCCCACCACCGGAGGAGGAACGGTCCTTCAGGAATGCGGCTGGGGTGCAGAGATCTTTGTTCTCAATGACTCGACCAATGTCGCGGTGTACGACAACACTGTGGTCGGATAGGAACGAGGTACTCCTAGCTGGGGCACCAACGGGAGGTGGGAGGCGCCAAGGGCGTGCGGGCCACCGGCGCCTCGACCACCTCAAGCGCTCGGGGCGGCGGTCTTCCCCGTAGCGCAGACGTGTTCTGCCCTTGGCTCGGTCGTTCTAACCGTGACGTTCGCCGATAGCGCTCGCCGTCTCTCCGGAGTCCCCAGCAGCCCCGTATGAGACGACGAGCGCATCATCAAGAACGTCGGACGGGTCGACGGGCGGTGACGCTGGGCCAGGCTGGGAGTGGTCCCCGCGTCACTCGTTCCCCCGACTGTTCGTGCGTATATGTCGAACTTGACCGTCTTGTGAGGACTAGGAGAAAACCCAAGAAGGGAAGACGTCCGCCTTCATGTATTGCCATGAATTACCAGCCAGCGGTTGCATACTGACCGTCGATGGCGATGCCCGCCTGGGAGCTCGACGTCCTCATGGCTCCCGGCGAGCCGTCGCCGTCAGCGCTCGACCTCATCCGCCGGCCGGCATGGATGCGTGAGGCGCCTGCCGCGGCTCCGACGCCAGCGTCTTCTTTCCCTCTCGGGGCGAACCGACGGACGCGGCCCGCGAGTTGTGCTACGGGTGCCCGGTGCGAGCGCCTTGCCTGGCGTACGCCCTGGCCGAAGACCTCGAGGGGGTGTGGGCGGCGACGTCAAAGCGCCAGCGGCGGGCGCTTCGGCGGGAGGCGTCCTAATACTCGGGCGCTCCGTAGAGATCCTTCGCGGGGTCGCCTCCCAGCTTCCGAGCGGCCGAGTCGATCAGTTCCATCGTCTGAATCTCGTGCTCGGTGGCTTCATCGGTGTCGACTTCGTTGAAGTTGCGTCCGAGGGTGTCGCGGAACCGCCAGAGGGCGCCAAGGACGAGGCGTCGTTCGGCGTTGGTCAGGTCGTCCAAGGTCAACCCATGCAGCGGTCGTGGCGGTACACGTCTTGTTGCATGGTGGGCGTGAAGTTGGTCTCGAGAGTGACGACCGGCGCCCGTAGGTGGGCGACGACCCTCCCTGGGTCCTCGGCCGTGACCGGTTCGCCGCAGACCTCGCAGGTCGGGTTGTCACTCATCGTCCACCGGAGCCTACCGCCAGGCCGCGGCCAGGCCGCGGGAGGTCACTCAACGTCACCAAACGTCGATAAATGACGAGAAAATGTTTTCAGCACGTCAGCGGCCGTTTCGCTGCGAAACCGCAGGTGGGCGAAACGGCCGGGACAGAACCCCGCCAATAGGCCGGCTCACCGTCGCCACGTTGCCTCCCGCTCAACCTTGATGTTGTTCCCGCAACCGGTCGGCGGCCACCCGGAAGTACCGAGCGACGTGGGCCATGCCGATCTCATCGACCCATCCGGTCCGCAAGAAGTCCCGGGCCTCGCTCGCCGCCTGGCATTTCTCAGCGGAGTGAGGGTCGGGATCAGGGCTGGACACCGGGAGATACTGCTCGTCGAGCCCAGCTTCCCGAAGGTCTCTTAGTACGGAAAGAGCCCTCGACGAGAACCTTCTCGCCCACACTGCCTGGGTGTCGTCGGCGTCCGCCGAACGAGCGGTCCCGTGGTCCAGCTCGTCGAGGAACCTCTCGATCTCTTCCCCGAACTGCTCAGACCGGTGGATCAGGCTCCCAATCTCTTGACGACTCGTCTCGCCATGGGCGGTGGCGACATCAGGAGGAAGAGGGTTCCTCGAGTCGTCTCGACGGTGGAGATCGGCGCAGGTCGCGTTCCGGCCCGCGGGCGTCGTCTTCCTCCGCTTCGACGATCCGGCGAGCCAGCTCGCGGAGCTCTATATTCAAGCGCTCGGCGCCCCGACTCAGGATGTTCATCGCCGCTTGAGACGAGATACCCAGGCGGCCCATCAAGATGCCCTTGGCCTGCCCGATCAACTCCCGGGCCTTCGCCACCTCCCGGAATCGAGCAAGGTCCTCCTTGTTCTGCGCGGCGCGCAGGGCGACGGAGGCATGGGCGGCGAAGATCGTGCCAACCACGAACGACTCGTCGGTGAAGGCCCGAGGTTGCTTGGAATAGAGGTTGAGCGAACCCAGTGTGTCTTCGGCGATGAACATTCTGAATGCCAGCATGCTGCGGACGCCGGTGGCCTCGATGGCTCGCCGTGAGAACCGTGGCCAGCGTGTCTCGACGGCCAGGTCGTCGGTGACCACGGTCTGGTGCTCCCTGATCGCCTCCAGGCAAGGGCCGTCGTCGACATCCAACTGGATGGCGTCGACCGCGGGGCCGACGTCGTCGCTGGCCGCCGGCGACGCCAGGTCTTGGCCGTGGACCACGGTCACCACAGCGTGGTCGCAGCCCGCCACCGTGGTCACCAGGAGCTCGCACATCTTCACGAGCGTGCGCTGGACGTCCGGCTCGGCCAAGAGCACACGAGCGATCTCGGCGAAGGTTTCGGCCAGCTCCTGCTCTCCGACGGACGCCGCCATCGCCTCAAATTTACGCGCCTTCGGCCCGGTCCTGCGCTGGCGCGAGCGGGTGTGTCCCACGACACAATGACTCGGAAGCTCCGTCGCCGCCCCACGTTCCTCCGCTCGGGTGGAAGGCATCGCCCACTGCAAGTTCGGCGGCGCGCGGTCCGCCTCCAGGGTCTGACCCGACCGGGTCACCGACCCGAGGGCGGGATGGTGGTGTCTTTCAGCTCGTTCAGCTCGGGCCAGCCCACGACGAGCTCGAGGAGCCTCTCCACGGTGCGCCTGGCGGCGCCGGGGTCGCCGGCCGGGCCGTGCATGAGGCGGACGAACGCAGCGCGCTCACCGGCGATGAGGGTCGGGACGCCGAACACCCGGTAGTTGGCGACCGAACGCTCGTGCTCCCTTCGGTAGGTCTCGACCGCGGCACCGCTGGCCACGTCGTCGAACACGGCGTCGGCGTCGACCCTGTTGCGGGCGAGGACCCGGCGCAGCACGTCCTCCTGCCGGAGGTCGAGCCCCTCGTCGTGGCGCGCCGCGAAGATCGCGGCATGGACGGCGAGGAAGTGCTCGGGAAACCGGTCGCGCACGACCAACCCGACCTGCATGGCGAGGAACGACACGCTCGGACCGGGGTCGTCCCAGATGGACGGTTGCCCGTCGGCCCGCCTCGTCTGCTTGACAGAGAACGGCCAGAACTCGACCTCCCACCCGGCGCCGTCGGCCAGCGCGACGACGACGTGGTCGGAGAGGTGGCGGGCGAAGCGGCCCCGGTAGTCCCACGTCAACGCGAACCGGCGCCCGTACACGTCGTCAGCTTCGCGCCGGCGCCGCGCCGAGTCAGAAGGTGAACGTCTCGACGAAGCGCCACAGCCACCATGCGCAGAACGCGGCGGCGAGGCCCACCACGAGCAGGACGGTCGCGACGACCCAGAACCATGCGCGCTGCGCCGGTGCGGCATCATGCGACGAGGCCTTGACGGCGGCGACCACCGCGCCGGCCAACGACACGACGGCAAGGAGACCTATCGGGACAAAGATGGACATCGGTTTGGATCACCCCCTCGGCCGAGCCGAGCGCCGCCGATGCGCCGAGACGACCACCGCCAGCCGCGTCAGGTGGCGCCTCATCGCGAGCTCCGCACCGCATGCGCCGAGGTTGACATCGCCGGACGGGCGATGACACCCGGGACAGCCCTCATCCCCCCGTGGGAGCGGCCCGACGGCGGCCGGCGCTCTCGTCACCGCAACGCCGGCGCCCAGGCCCACACTTCCCACGGGCAGCTGCGCCGGTGGCGGGTCCGTGACGGTGTCGAGCCGACCCCGGGGGCGACGGTGACCGCCTCGGTGAACCGCCGGCAGCTGTCGGCCAAGGTCGCCGAGCGCGGCGCCAGCCAGATGACTTTCCTCTGCGACGCCTGCTCGGCGGCGACGCTTCAGGTCGGCTCCCAGCGGCCGCCAGTTGCCCGGGCGTCGACGGTCCCGGGCAACTCCCGGGAGGGCTCCGGTCGGGTGACCCCCAAGCTGAGCGCCGACCTGTCCACCGAAGCTCAGGCCGACTGGCGAATGAAGGACACCTCGAACTCGAGGACGACCTGCTCGCTCACGAGCAACCCGCCCGCCTCCATCGCCACGTTCCAGTTGACACCCCACTCCTTGCGGTTGACGCGGGCCGAGCCCTCGAGACCCACCCGGACATTGCCGAAAGGGTCCACCGCGGTGCCGGTGTACACGACGTCGAACGTCACCGGCTTGGTGACGCCCTTGATCGTGAGGTCTCCGGTCACCTTGTAGGTGTCGGGCCCGGCCGCCTCGACGGCCGTCGAGACGAACCTGATTTGAGGGTAGGACGCCGGGTCGAGGAAGTCGTTCGAGCGCAGGTGGGCGTCCCGGTCGGGGTTGCCGGTGTCGACGCTGCCCGCCTGGATCGTGAGCTCGAACCGCGACCTCGACGGGTCGTCGGCGTCGAGCTGGGCGCGACCCTCGAACTCCCGGAACGACCCCCTCACCTTGGTCACCATGGCGTGGCGCGCCACGAAGCCGATGCGCGAGTGGGCGGGGTCGAGCACGTAGGTCCCCGTGAGCTCTTCCAGGTTCGGGGTGGTGATGGCGGTACTCATCGGTTGCTTCCTCCTAGGCGATTGACGTGTCAACTTCATGGAGGAACGCAGGTGATACGTCAACTATTCCGTCGTCCCCCGCGGGGACCTAGCGTCGGATCCGTGAGGGTGCCGGTCGTCGCCGCCGCCGTCGGTGTCGCCGCCCTCCTGGTCGCCGGGTGCGGGGACGACGGGGGGTCGGAAGATCCCGTCGCCCGTGGCCCCATCACCCAGGTCGAGGCGGTGACCCGGGGAGGGGACTTCCGGAGCGCGATCGACGCGACGGTCGCCCCCGACGGCGGCACCGTGTACTTCACCGCCACCAGCTCCAAGGGCCCCGGCGTCTTCCGGGTCCCCGCGGACGGAGGCGTCGCCGAGGTGGTCGCCGCCGGCTCGCCCTTCGGCAGGCCCGTAGGCGTGGCGGTGACCACCGACGGCGACCGACTGCTCGTCGCCGACGCCGACGCCCAGGCGTGGGGGCGTGCCGGCGGCGCGGTGCTGTCGGTGCCCGTCACGGGCGGCGAGCCGACTCCGGTTCGTGGCACCGAGGGGTTGTCGCCGCGCGGGCTCGAGGCGGTGAACGAGGAAGACGAGGACGTCGTGTACTTCACCGGCAGGGACGGCGGCGACGGCGCTCCGGCGGTGTTCAAGGTCCCGGTGGACGGTGCTGACGCGCCGGCGCCCGTCATCAAGGGCTCCCCGCTGACCGATCCGGATGCCGTCGCCGTGACCCGCAGCGGCGTCGTCTACGTGACCGACCGGGGAGCGCCGGGCGGCGAGGGCGCCCTCTACCGCGTCACCGGTGGCTCGGTCCAGAGGGTCGCGGACATCCGGGCACCGGTCTTCGCCGGCGTGACCCTGACGTTCGACGAGGCGACCGTCCTGGTGTCGACGCTCGGCCCCCAGGGCACCGACCAGGTACTGCTGGTCGACGCGGCGACTCTCCGCACGGACAGCTTCTCGCGGGTCATCGGCGAGAACCGCGAAGGAGGGGGACTGCACCGGGCTCACCGGGTCGACGTCTTCGCCTGGGCCGACCTCGCCGCCGGAGCCGACCGCCGGTCGGCCGTCTACGTCCTGCGAGCGTGAGGCAAGGCAAATGGGTATCCCCCGTTTGGACGCGCGACCGAGGAGGAGCCTGACGATGACCGAACAGCCCGTGGTTGGGACGGTCGAGCGGACGGCAGGAGGCTCGCAGCTCGCCTGGGTCGACGACATCGAGCGGGTCACCCTCGCCAACCCCAACTTCCGCACTGTCGTCCACACCGCCGGGCACCTACAGCTCACCGTGATGCGGCTGGGCCCGGGCGAGGAGATCGGCTGGGAGTCCCATCCCCACCTCGACCAGTTCCTGCGCATTGAGCAAGGGGGGGCCCGTCTGGACCTCGGCCGCACCGGCGACGCCGCCGACGAGGCGCACCACCTGAGCGACGACTGGGCGATCATCGTGCCCGCCGGCCTCTGGCACAACGTCGTCAACACCGGCCAGGGCGAGCTGAAGCTGTACTCGCTCTACGCGCCGCCCGAGCACCCGGACGGCACGGTCCACGTCACCAAGGCGGACGCCGACGCCGACGAGCACGACTGACCGCGGCGCGGCCGGCGTTTCGCCCCCGGTTCAGGCCGCTCGGGACGCCGCCCAGGACTCGACCAGGTCGCCGAGGACGGGGAGGCGCACGGCCCCCGACCCGAGGACCGCGTCGTGGAACCCCTTGATGTCGAACCGTCCGTCGAGACGGGCGCGGGCCAACTCCCGGAGCCGGAAGATCTCCCGCTGTCCAAGCTTGTAGGCCAGGGCCTGGGCGGGCATGCCGATGTAGCGGTCGATCTCGACCGTCACCTCCTCCACCGAGACCGGCGTGTGGCCGGCCATGAACTCGATCGCCCGGGCGCGGCTCCAGCCCAAGTGGTGGAGACCGGTGTCGACGACCAGCCGGCAGGCGCGGATGGAGTCGGCCGCCAGCATGCCGATGCGCTCGAGGTCGCTGCGGTAGAGCCCCATCTCGTCGGCCAGGCGCTCGGCGTAGAGCCCCCAACCTTCGACGTAGGCGGTGTTGCCGAGCGAAAAGCGACGGAACCGGGGGAGACCGGTGAGCTCGGTCGCGATGGCCAGCTGGAGGTGGTGGCCGGGGATCGCCTCGTGGAAGGCGATCGACGCCGTCTCGTAGCGGGCCTTCTGGTCGGGCCGGTCGGTGTTCACGTAGTAGGTGCCGCCGCGCGAGCCGTCGGCCGCCGGAGGGAAGTAGTAGGCGCTGGGTGAGTCGGGGGCGAGGAAGGCCGGCACCGGCTCGATGGCGCACGGTGCCTGGGGCAGGCGGCCGAACCAGTCGACCATCGCCGCGGTGGCCGCCTCGAAGGCGCGGCGCGCGTCGTCCATGATCTCGTCGCCACTGGCGTAGCGAAGGGCGGGGTCCCGGCGCAGCCGCTCGAGCACCTCCGGGGGGTCGGTGACGCCGAACAGCCGACCGCCGACGTCGGCGAACTCGGCCGGGAGCTTCCGGGTCACCTCCTCCAGGCCGACACGGTGCACCTCGTCGGGATCCCGGTCGGAGGTGGTGTGATGGGCGACGAGGACGGAGTAGAGCTCGGGCCCGTCGGCCAACCAGGAGAGCCCGCAGTGCTCGTCGTCACGAGACACCGGCAAGAGCCGTTCGGTGAGCGTGTCGGCCAGACTGCGGTACGCCGGGCGGACGACGTGGCGCGCCACCTCCTCGAGCGACGACCGCCAGGCGTGCTCGCCGTCCCACTGGGCGGGGCCGGTGAGGCGGACGAAGACGTCCTCGGCGAGGGGCGAGGCCAGGTAGCCCTCGATCATGTTCACCGCGCGGGACACGCAGATCGCCGCCGGCGTACGGCCCGCGTCCACACCTTCGAAGAACCGCTGGGCGAGCTGTTCGAGGGCGCGGGGGACCTCGCGGAACCGCTCGACCAGCATCACCGCCGAGTCGGGGTCGGGCGCCGACATGACCGGCACGGTCTGGAGCAGCCCGACGTGGAACCCGGTCATCTGGTCGGACTCCAGCTCCACCAGGCGATGGTCGATGGCCGAGACGGCGTCGCCGAGCTCGGATGCCAGCTGGGCGTGGGTGACCAGGTCGTCGCCTTCCAGCTGGGCGCCTTCGACCGACGCCAGGCGCTGCTCGATCGAGGTGAGGCGCCGGCGCTGCTCGGCCTGGCCGGCGGCGGACAGGTCCTCGAGCCGGTCGTCGAAGCGGTGATCGCCGAGCAGCGTGGCGGTCGTCGGGCTGGCCTCCATGAGCAGGTCCCAGTACTCCTCGGCCAGCGCGCGCAGCTCCCGATCGGGCACGGCGTCAAGCTAACCGCGAGGCAGCCGCCCTCAGGTCCGCTCCCGGCGCACCACCCCTTCCCCCGGGCGCCAGCTCTCGATGACCAGCCGGTCGCCGTCGGGGTGCAATGACGTCAGCACCGCCTCGGCCACGCGGAGACGGAAGAGGTGGAACGGCGTCGAAGGGTTGCTCTCGCCGGCGTTGCGGTCGACGTCCTCACCGACCACCTCCTCGGCGACGCCGGCCACCTTGGCGTCTCCACCGGCCATGGACCCGTCGCCGGGGTTGGCGTGCAGCGCGAAACGGCCGTCTCGCTGGAGGTCCCGCGCCTTCACCGCCCCGTACATGCTCCCAAGGATGAGGTCGCCGTCCTGGAAGTCGACCTCGGTCCCGCTGACTCGGGGCGAGCCGTCGCTCCGCAGGGTGGCGATCACGTGGTGACGCGCCGCCTCGAAGCGTGCCCGCACGGCGGCGGCGAGCTCTGGCGCCTCTCTCGCGAACTCGCCCCACCCGACGGCGGTCATGCCGCGCCGGGAGGCGTCAGGGCTTCCTCCTCGCCCTGTCGACGGGAGCGGAGGTCTGGGTCCGGGCGAACCAGACGAAGCTTCCGATGACGAGAAGCCCTCCGACGGGGATGACCCACACGATCTCCTGGGTGACACCGGCGAGCATGACCAGCGCGCCGACGACGGCAACGAGGATGTAGACGATCACCGGGTGCCGCCGCCCTCGCCCTCGGTGTCACGGCCCTCGACGCTCGGCGCGACCGGCTCCGACTCACTGTGCTCGGTCTCGCCCTCCTCTGTGCCCGGCTGGCCCGGCAGGTCGTCGCTCTGCTGCATGTCCGAGATGTGAGGCTCCTTCTCTCAGGGCGCCACCGGTTGCCGCTGCCTGCTCAACGCGTCGCGTGAGTACCCGTCGCATGGCCGAGCGGAAACACCGGCTTCCGGCGCGCTCGGAGCGCGGGTTTGAGGAAGTTCAAGAGCCATTGCGGCGGAGATGGGTGGTGAACCAGTCGCGCGCCAGGGCGGCGACCTGGTCGAGGGCGCCGGGCTCCTCGAACAGATGGGTGGCGCCGGCCACGATCTCGAGCCGCTTGCCACCGCCGAGGCGAGCCATGGCCTGACGGTTGAGCTCTATGACGACCGTGTCCTCGCCACCCACGATGAGGAGGGTCGGCGCCCGCACCTCCGGGAGGGCGGGACCGGCCAGATCGGGGCGGCCCCCCCGGGAGACGACGGCCGCCACCGCCTCGGGCCGGCGGGCGGCAGCCACCAGGGCAGCCCCACCGCCGGTGCTGGCACCGAAGAGTCCGACGGGCAGTCCGGCGGTCGGCGCCTCGGCGGCGAGCCAGTCCACGATGCCGGCCAGGCGCCCGGCGAGCAGGCCGATGTCGAAGCGCAGCTCGCGGGTGCGGACGTCGCGGCGCTCCTCCTCGGGCGTGAGGAGGTCGACGAGGAGGGCGCCCAACCCGCCGCCGACGAGGACGTCGGCCACGAACCGGTTGCGCGGGCTGTGGCGGCTGCTCCCGCTCCCGTGGGCGAACGCCACGACTCCCTGCGCCGGGGACGGCAGGACCAGGTCGGCCTCGAGGACGGCGTCCTCCAGAGCAATCCGGGCTGAGGTCGACATGGCTGCGCCCACGCGGTATCAGAGATGGGCGGCCAGCGCTCGTGTCATCGGTGAGCGCGACGGCAGCGGTGTTGGCGCCGACGGACCGGCTGGAGGAGCGGCTGCGTGCCGCACCCGGCGGTCTGGGCCTCGTCCCCTTTCTCATGGCGGGCCACCCCGACGCGGCGGCCACGCTCGAGGCCGCACGCCGGATCGCCGAGCTCGACGTCGCCGCCCTCGAGCTCGGCATCCCCTCCCCCGAACCCGTGTGCGACGGCCCGGTCATCGCCGCCGCCGGGCACGAGGCGCTGGCACGGGGGACGACGGTCGCCCGCAGCCTCGAACTGGCGGCGGAGATCAGCGTCGGCACCGAGGTGCCCATCGTCCTCATGACGTACGCCGGCCCCCTTCTGGCGTACGGGGTCTCCCGCTTCGCGCTCGAGGCGGCCGCCGCCGGCGTGGCCGGCGTCATCGTGCCCGACCTGAGGGACGGGCGGCGCGCCTCCGTCGGCACCTGTCTCCGGGCCGCCGGCCTCGACACCATCGGACTGGTGACACCGACCACCTCGACGCCCGAGCTGGCCCGGGCGTGCCGGACCAGCACCGGCTTCGTCTACTGCGCCCTCGCCGCCACCACCGGCGTCCGTGCCACCCTGCGGGCGGACGCGCCGTCACTTCTCGCCCGGGCCCGGCGCCAGACATCCCTTCCCCTCGTTGCCGGCTTCGGCATCTCCGGTCCGGAGCACCTCGCGGGGTTGAGGGGTCACGCCGACGGCGCCGTCGTGGGCAGCGCCCTCGTCGCCCGGATGGCACACAGATGGGACGTCGTTTCGTTCGTGAAGGACCTCTTGGCCGCCTGTCGCTGAGCCGCCCACCCTCCCGGCAGCGACCCCCGGCACGTTCACCATGGCCGACCTCCTCCGCTCTGTGGGGACGTCAACCCCCTGGGCTGAACAGGGCGCAGCCTCAGGGCTCCGCCCTCACGCGCGCGGCGCGATAGGAGCAGCCGCGCGGTAGCTTCGCCGTCATGCGCCTCATGGACGCCGAGCGCTGGACCGGGAAGATCTACAACGGCGCGTGGGTCGAAGCGGCGGGCGGGTCGTACCCCGTCGTCGAGCCGGCGACCGGCGCCGAGCTGGGCACCGTCGGGCTCGCCAACCGCGACGATGTGAAGCGGGCCGGCGTTCAGGCCGCCGACGCGCAAAGGGCGTGGGCGCGGGTGTCCTACGAGGAGCGGGGGCGGGTGCTGCGCCGCGCCGGCGATCTGTGGGAGTCCGAGGCCGCCCATGTCCAGCACTGGCTGGTCCGGGAGGCGGGCTCCATCGCACCCAAGGCGGGCGTGGAGACCCACGGAGCCTCCAACGAGTGCTACGAGGCGGCGGCGTTGGCGTCACATCCCTACGGCCGGCTGCTCCCGTCGGCCCAGCCCCGGCTGAGCCTGTACCGGCGGCTGCCCGCCGGGGTGGTCGGTGTCATCTCGCCGTTCAACTTCCCGCTCATCCTCTCGATCCGGGCGGTGGCGCCGGCGCTGGCGCTGGGCAACGCGGTGCTGCTCAAGCCCGATCCCAGGACGGCCGTGTCGGGCGGGGTCACCGTCGCGCGCGTCCTCGAGGAGGCCGGCCTGCCATCCGGTCTCTTCCACCTCCTTCCCGGCGGCGCCGACGTCGGGCAGGCGGTGACCGCCGACCCCAACGTGCGGGTCGTCGCCTTCACCGGCTCGACCGAGACGGGGCGCGCTGTCGGCCAGCTCGCCGCCCAGCACCTCAAGCGGGCCCACCTCGAGCTCGGCGGCAACAGCGCCCTCGTGGTGCTGGACGACGTCGACCTCGACGCCGCCGCCTCGGCCGGTGCGTGGGCGTCCTTCCTCCACCAGGGCCAGATCTGCATGACCGCCGGCCGCCACCTCGTGCACCAGCGCGTGGTCGACGGGTACGTCGAGCGCCTGGCCGCCAAGGCCGAGAACCTCCCGGTCGGGAACCCCGCCACCGAGCCGGTGGCGCTGGGGCCGATCATCGACGAGACCCGGCGCGACCACATCCACGAGCTGGTGACGTCGAGCGTCGACGCCGGGGCGCGCCTGGCGGCCGGTGGCACGTTCCAGGGGCTCTTCTACCGACCCACCGTGCTGGCCGACGTCACGCCGACCATGCCCGCCTACGCCAGGGAGGTGTTCGGCCCGGTGGCGCCGGTGATGCCCTTCTCGACGATCGAGGAGGCGGCCGCCCTCGCCGCCGACAACGACTACGGGCTGGCCCTCGGGATCCTGACCGGCGACCCGATGAAGGGCCTGGCCCTGGCCGAGCGCATCCCGTCGGGGATCGTGCACATCAACGACCAGACGGTGAACGACGAGGCCCACGCGCCGTTCGGCGGCGTCGGCGTGTCGGGCACCGGGTCCCGGCTCGGTGGCGCCGAGGCCAACATCGAGGCGTTCACCGAGACGCAGTGGGTGACGGTCCGCAGCGAGGTCGCCTCGTTCCCGTTCTGACTGGAGTATCAGCGCCGGGACGTGCCCGCTCCTACTCACAGCAGCGATGACTGGGGTCGCTGACGAGAGTAGGAGGTGCACGGCGAGATGCACGAGAGGCTGGTGTCCGTCTCCACCGCGGCCGACGGGGGCGCCGATCTGCACGTGGTCGACGAGTTCGAGGACGCCCGGAGGGCGGGTCAGCGGGTCGTCGCCTCCCAGCGCCAGGTGCGGCTCGCCAAGCAGGAGTACCTGAGGATCTTGCGCCAGCTCGAGGCGGGAGGCGCCTCGATGCAGGACATCCGTGCCGCCCTCCGGAAGGCGGGCGACCTGGTGGGCATCGTGTCGCCCGTGTTCCACACCAACCGCTGGGAGATCGAGCAGCTCGAGGGCCACGGGTTCGCACCCGCCACAGTCATCGACGTCGGCGCGGCGGGCGGCACCGACGCGCTGTACGACGCCTTCCCCGACGCCTATCACGTCCTCATCGAGCCGCTGGCCGAGTTCGAGAGCGACCTGGCCCGGCTCGTCTCCGCCCAGGGAGGCGAGTACCTGCTCGTCGCCGTCGGCTCCGAGGAAGGGCACCGGACGTTCCACGTCGACGGGGACATGCTCGAGAAGAGCACGTTCCACGTCCGCGTCCCGGAGCTGGCCAGCGAGCAGGCCCCCGAGGAGCGGCAGATGCGCATCACCACCCTCGACCGGCTCTGGGCCGAGCGGGGATGGCAGGGCCCCTTCGGGCTGAAGATCGACACCAAGGGGTTCGACGACGAGGTCATCCTCGGGGCACCGCGTCTCTTGGAGCAGACCGAGTTCGTCGTCACCGAGGTGCCGATCACCAAGCGGTTCCCGGGGAGCTCCGACTTCTTCGCCTTCGTTGCCCTCCTGCACGCCCACGGGTTCGTCCTCCGCGACGTGCTCACCATGGCCCGGACGGTCGACCTGCGGCAGATGCTCTACATGGACGCCCTCTTCGCCCGGGAGAAGTAGTCCTCACCGCGAGTCTGCAGCACGCAATCAACCTGCGGGGAGGCCGTCGGCGTGTAGACCACGAGCTCCGCACCCGGTGCGTCCAACCCGGCGCGGCGCGGGCTCAGAGCCGCTCAGCCACTCCGGCAGCTTCGAGGGGGTGGCGGCGGAACGGGCCGGGCGCCTCCCCGCACAGGCGCGGTGACGGCAGAAGCTTGCCGGGGTTGGCCAGCTGGGCAGGGTCGAAGGCGCAGCGGAGACGCCCGAACACGTCGAGGTCGGCCTCCGAGAACATGGCCTCCATGTGGTCCCGCTTGTCCAGGCCGATCCCGTGTTCGCCGGTCAGGGAGCCGCCCATCTCGAGGCATGCCCTCGTGATGGCGACGGCCAGCGCCTCGGCCCGCTCCGCCTCGCCCGGCCGGCCGGCGTCGTAGAGGACGAGCGGGTGCAGGTTCCCGTCGCCGGCGTGGGCGACGGTCGCCAGCCGCAGGCCGGCTTGGCCGGCCAGCTCCTCGGTCCGCCGGAGCGCCTCGGCCAGCCGGGTCCGGGGGACGACGCCGTCGTGCAGGTAGCCGTCCGGGGCGAGCGCCGACCGGGCGGCAAAGGCGGACCGGCGGGCCGTCCAGATCAGCTGGCGCTCCGCCTCGTCGGCCGCCACCCGGACGGCGACGGCCCCGTTGGCCTCCATCGTCGCCACCACCTCGGGCAGGCGGGCCTCGCACTCGACCACCGGCCCGTCCAGCTCGACGATCAGCGCGGCGCCGGCGTCCACGCGGTAGCCGGCGGCGGTCGCCGCCTCGACCGCCCGCAGGGTGAGCTGGTCCATGAGCTCCATGGCGGCGGGGACGATCCCGGCGGCGACGACGTCGGAGACGGCGTGGCCCGCCTGGCCCACCGCGTCGAAGTAGGCGATGAGCGTGCGGGTGGCCTCGGGGACGGGCACCACGCGAAGGGTGACGCGGGTGGCGATCCCGAGGGTGCCTTCCGAGCCGACGAAGGCGCCCGTCAGGTCGAGCCCCGGGTGGTCGAGCTCCTTGCCCCCCAGTCGTACGAGGTCGCCGTCGCCCAGCACGACCTCCAGGCCGGTCACGTAGTTGGCGGTGAACCCGTACTCGAGGCAGTGGGCGCCTCCCGCGTTCTCGGCCACGTTGCCGCCGATCGAGCACACCGCCCGGCTCGACGGGTCGGGAGGGTAGAGGTGGGTGGGCGCGACGGCCTCGGAGACCTCCGCGGTGCTCACCCCCGGCTCCACCGTCACCCGCTGGTTGGCCAGGTCGACCTCCACCAGCCGGCGCATGCCGGAGAGGACGATCACCACGCCCCCATCGATCGCCGTCGCCCCGCCCGAGAGCCCGGTGCCGGCACCCCGCCCGACCCACGGGACCGCGGCCCGGTGGCACGCCGTCAGCACTCGTCGCACCTCGTCGGTCGACTCGGGGAAGACGGCGGCGAGGGCCGAGCCCCGGTGGCGGACCAGGCTGTCGGACCGGTAGGCGTCCAGGGCCTCGGTCCCGGTGGCAACCCGGCCCGGGCAGGCCCGCTCGAGGGCGTCCACGAGGGCGGCGGCGGTGCTCACCGGCCGCCCAGGGCGGGGACGGCGGTCGGGCGAGGGGCCTCCCGCCGCGGGGGGCCCTGGCGCGGGCCGCCGAGGACGCAGGTCACGGCCAGGAGCATCCACGCCACGAAGCTCAGGGACACCGGTCGGGTGTTGGAGCTCGCCTGGACGAGATAGCCGACCAGCCCCGCGGCGGCCCCTCCCATCAGCAGCCGGTCGGCCCGGGCACCGGGGTCGCCCTGGCCGGCGGCCACGGCCAGCCGGCGCCAGCCCCGCGCTGTCTCCCGTCCCGCCGCCCCCACCAGCCAGAGCAGGGCGGCCAGCCCGGGAAGCCCGAGATCGGCAGCGGCGGTGGCGAAGAGGTTGTGGGCGTCGGTGGCCACCGAGAAGGCGCCGAACCGGTCGGCGAACTGCTCGGTGACGTGGTTGGGGAAGGCGGACGCGAACCCGTCGGGGCCGACGCCGCCCACCGGGTGGGCCGCGGCCATGCGCCCGGCGATCCTCCAGAGCTGCAGGCGCAGGTCGAGGGTGCTGCCCGCCCCCAGGTCACCCACCTCGCCCAGGTTCCGCTTGGCCACTCCGAGGGCTCCCAGGGCCAGCGCGGTGGCGACCAGCACGCCCGTGACGAGCGCCGTTCGCCGCAGTCCCCGGCCCCGGAACGATGCCAGCTCTCGGCGGAAAAGCACCGCAAGGGTGGCACCGGCGGTGAGGACGGCCACCCAGCCGCCCCGCGATCCGGTGACCACCAGCTCCACGACCAGCACGGCCGCCATGACGGCGGTAAGACGCCGGACGCGGCGGTTGTCGGACACCGCCCAGAGGACGGCGCCGATCGGCAGCACCATGGCGGCGAAGCCGGCAAGGTGGTTGGGGTTGCCGAGCGTCGAGGAGATGCTCGACGGAGCGGTCGCCGGGGGCGCCAGGTCCCACCCTCGCCCGGGAGGGCCGACGAGGCGCTCGGCCAGCTGCACGAGGCCGTAGAGGGATACGGCGCCGCCCGCACCGAACCACAGAGCCGCCAGCAAGCGCCTGCCGTCGCCGGGCCCGAGCGAGGTGGCGGCGAAGAACAGGACGGCCAGAGCGCCGACCGTCGACAGCCCGTTGTAGGAGCCGGGGAAGCCGCCGACCGCCGTCCCCAGGTCGTCGCTGAACAGCGTGCAGACGGCGGTCCACCCGACCAGGGCGAGGACAGCCCACTGCAGGCCCTTGGGCCACGCCGGCCGGCGCCGGCCGGCCACCGCGCCGGCCAAGGCAATGGCGGTGACCGCCGCCGCGCCGGCGACCACCAGCAGGTAGCGGGGGTAACTGCGCGTGGGGCTGGCGCCGGGGGCGACGGCGAGGGGGACGGCGACGACCAGGGCGAGCAGCACGGTGCGGGTTGCGGCGACGGGCGCGCTCCCGCCCGCCATGCCGGCGCTCAATCGCCGCTGATGATGCGGATGTAGGGCGGGTAGTTGCGACCGTGGTAGACGCCGAAGTCGCGATCGCTCGGCCCGCTCAGGATGCCCCGCAGCTGCTGGACGCCTCCGATGTAGGTGATCTGGCCGGTCCCGAACAACACCTCGTTGTTCGGGCAGTACAGGAACCAGCTCACCTGGGCGTTGTTGCGCTGGCCCACCGCCCGGCAGATCGCCTTCGACCGGTCGGCCTCCAACGTCTCGCGGTTGGCCGCTCCGACGGGCACGAGGTAGCCCGTGAAGGCGCCCGTCTCGTCGGGAGTCAGGACAAGGTCGCCCCGCCACGACTTGCCCTCGCCCGGTCCGGTCGTCACCGTCGCCACGAAGTCGAGGCACGCGAACCGGCCCTGTGTCCGCGCCGCCTGGGGGTCCTGTGCGGGTTGGGTGGGCTGGGCGGCCGGCGCCGCCGCCGGCGCCTCGTCGTCGTCGTCGCCACACGCACCGGCGAGCGCGACGGCGAGCACGAAGAGCAGCGCCCACCTCGCTCGTCGCGCACGCTCCTCGCGCACGGCCGCATGCTAACCAGGTGCCGCCGTGCGCGTCGTGCTCGACAGCCGCTACCCAGCCGACCGCTATCCGGGCATCGCCCGCTACGTCGAGGTCCTCGCCGAGGGGCTCGCAGAGCTGCCCGGCGGGCCCGAGCTCACCGTCCTCCGCGAGGGCCCGGCGCCCCCCCGCTCGTGGGCCGAGCAGTGGCGGCTTCCCGCCACCGCCCGGCGCCGGGCGGCCGATCTCTGGCACGCGCCGTACCTCGTCTTCCCGTACGCCGTCCCCCTGCCCGTCGTCGTCACCGTCTTCGACCTCATCGGCACCCGCGTCGGCGCGGGCACCAACCGCCGGGCGGTGGCGTCGGCCGTGCGCCTGGCGCTGCTCCGGGCCCGCCTCGCCGTCACGACGTCCCGGGCATCGGCTCGCGAGATCGGCCGCGCCTTCCCGGCGCTCGCCGACAAGCTGCGGATCGTCCCGGGTGCGGTCGCCGCCCGCTTCCGGCCCCAGCCGGCCGCGGCCGTCGGAGCCCTGATCGAGCGACTGGGTTTGCCGCGCCGCTACCTCCTCTACGTGGGCACCGACCGGCCCCACAAGAACCTCGGTCGCCTCGTCTCGGCGGTGGGCCGACACCGGCACGCCTCCGGCGACGACATCCTGCTGGCCGTCGCGGGGGCGCCGCAGCCACCCGTCGCCGCTGAAGACGACGCCGCCGCCGTCCGCTTCCTCGGGCGGGTAGGGGACGGCGACCTCCCGGCGCTGTACGCCGGTGCCGAGCTCTTCGTGACGGCCAGCGCCCAAGAGGGGTTCGGGTTCCCGGTGCTCGAGGCCATGGCCTGCGGGACGCCCGTCGCCTGCTCCGACACGCCTGCCCTCGTCGAGCTCACCGCCGATGCGGCCGTGCGGTTCCCCGCCTCCGATGCCGGTGCGATCGCCGCCGCCATCGCCGAGGCGCTCGCCCGCCGGGCCGAGCTGGCCCGCCGGGGCCTGGCCCGGGCGGCCGCGTACTCCCCCGCCCGCACGGCGGCGCTCACCGCCGACGTCTACACCGAAGCGTTGGACCGCCCGTCTCGGAGGCGGTACCACCCGTAGACGTACCCGAGGGCGGCGGCATAGCTGCTGAGGGCCTTCAAGGGCTTGACGCCCGGCCGCCACGACGGCGCCGAGTGCGACCACGGGACGAAGATGCTGGGCACCAGCAGCGCCGTGCGCAGCACCAGGTAGGCGGCGGCATGGGCGGGCGTGTGCAGGTAGCGGCCGGCCGCCCGGGACGGGTCGCGGCGGACCTCCTGGGAGTAGCCGACGCCGTACAGGAAGTGCTTGGACAAGAGGGCACCCAGCGTGGGGGGCGCCGGGTGCCAGGTCCACGTGCCGGGCGCCATGACCAGGCGGTGGCCGTTGCGGGCGAGGCGGTGGAAGAGCTCGGTGTCGACACCGCGCAGGAGGGTCTCGTCGAAGCGACCGACCGCGTCGAAGACGTCCCGCCGCACGGCGCAGCAGGTCGTCGTCACGTCCGTGTAGCCGGGGCCGTCGGGCGGCGGGTCGGCCTCGACCACCCGGTCGACGACGGGGTGCTCGATGCGGGGCACCTCGCGCGCCACCCGGCGCTGGAACCACGAGGACCCTGGTGGCAGGAGCTTGGCCGCGCCCGTCACCGCGACGGTGGGATCGGCGGCGAGGGGCGCGACCAGCCGGGCGAGCGTGTCGTCGGAGCCGAGCACCGCGTCGTCGTCCACGAACACGAGGATGGGCGCGCTCGTGCGGGCGGCGCCCAGGTTGCGGGCCCGACCGCTGGGCCGGACCCCGGCCACCACCTCGACCTCGGCGGGCGGCGGCGACTGGCGGCGGACCGACTCCACCACGCCTTCGACCGCGCCGGTCAGCGACGGGATCACCACGGCGACGTCGAGCGCGCCGGTCACGGCCGGCCCGGCCGGCGCCGCGGTACGCGGTCGGCCGCCTCGACGAGCAGCTTCTCGACCGCCTGGGACACCACCGCCTGGCTGAAGCGCTGCTCGGCGAGCGCCCGCCCCTGCCGCCCCAGCTCTCGCCGGCGGGCCGTGTCGGAGAGGAGCTCCTCGACTGTCCGGTCCAGGGCGTCGGCGTCTCCCGCCGGGACGAGCACGCCGGTAACCCCGTCGACCACCGCCTCGCGCGCTCCGCGCACGTCGCTCGCCACCACCGGAAGACCGGCGGCCGACGCCTCCAAGGCGCTCAGTGGGAGCCCGCCGGGCCCGAGCGCCGGCAGGAGGAAGAGGTCGGCGGCCGCCAGGACGGCGGGGAGCTCCTCGTGGTCCACCAGGCCGAGGAACCGCACCGCCGAGGCGACCCCGAGCACCCGGGCGCGGCGCCGGAGGGCGGTGGCGTCCACGCCGGCTCCGGCGACGAGGAGCACGACGTCGGGGCGGCGGGCGCGCACCCGGCCCAACGCCTCGACGGCGACGCCGACGCCCTTCGCCGCTTCGAGGCGGGACGCCACCGCCAGCACCCGGTCGTCGGCCGACAGCCCGCTGGCGGCGCGCCACGCCTCGCCGACCATGGGGTCGGGGCGAAAGCGCTCCACGTCGACGCACGGAGGGACGACCGTCATTCGGTCGGGGGGGATGCCCAGCTCGACCCTCGAGTCGGCGGCGACGGCCTCGCTCACCGCGGCCCATCGGGCGACGGCCGGCGCCGCCCGACGCCAGCGC
>DATAAF010000060.1:0-7320 GCA_036260255.1 Acidimicrobiales bacterium
GGAGAGGACGACTTCCTGACGGGTCGTACGCAGTGCACCGTCCGGTGAACCAAATCGTGGCGCCTGGCCAACCGACCTGTCGACGGCGGACCACCCGCTCGGGATGACCAGGGCGAACGACCTCAGGCGGTGGGCCGCCTCGCCGTGCACGAGAAACCGGTTGCCAACCCCCACACGAGGGAGGAGGATGAGCGGGGAGGGATTCCCTCGTGTGCCGTCCGCGGTCCAGTCATGCGACGGCGCCCGAGGTAGCGATTCGATGGGAAGACGAGACATTGACCGCATGCTGTGGGCGGTCGGGGAAGCCAGGCGCCTCCGCTTGGAGCGTGCGTCGGGGCCGATTCAAATCGCTTTCGAACCGGTCGGGGGCGTGAGCCCCCTCACCGGCGACCGGGAACGGAAACCCGGCGGGGATTCCGTCGGCTCCGCGGTCGGTGGAGGGTCGACGAACAGCACCGCGTAGGCGGGGACCATCCGTCGGCGGCCGGCGGAACGCTGACGGGGACCATCGTCGACGTCGCGGCGCGGCGCGCTCGGACACGCGTGCTGCGGGTCGCCGATCGGGTG
The DNA here is from genome assembly GCA_036260255.1 of Acidimicrobiales bacterium. GTDB lineage: Bacteria > Actinomycetota > Acidimicrobiia > Acidimicrobiales > AC-14 > DASZJY01. The sequence continues at coordinate 568 of DATAAF010000060.1, forward strand.
GCGTCGGCGACGTCCTGCGACGACCCGACGTCGATGGCGTTCCCCGGCCGCGGCGTGTGCGGTTCGCCGCCGCAAGAGGGGCGCGCGGCGGGAGCCAGGTTGTGATCGCCCGCCCGTTTGGTGGCGATCCGCGTAACGCCCGCTCCTGGGGCAGGACGGAAACGACGCGGGCGTGGAACGGAGGAGCGCAATGTTCTGGGAGGAAGGCGAAGGGGCGATCTTCGTCCAGACCAACGAGCCGGAGAACGCCGTCGTCTCGTTCCGCCGCGCCTTGGACGGCTCTCTCGACCAGCTCGGGTCCTACCCGACCGGCGGAGCCGGCGACGGCGAGCCGCACCTACCCTCGCAGGGGTCTGTCGTCCTCAGCAGGGACCACCGGTACCTGCTCGTGACGAACACGGCCAGCGACGACGTCAGCGTGCTCGCGCTGAAGGAGACGGGGCTGGAGGTGCTCGGGCGCGTTCCGGCGGGCATCTCCCCCACGAGCATCGCCGAGCACGATGGCCTGGTTTACGTGCTGAGCACCGGCAATCCCGCCGTCGTGGGCTTCCGGTTGGGCGACGGTGGCCTCACGCCACTCGATGGCCAGATCGCCCTCTCGGGGGCCGACTGCGACCCGGCCCAGGTGGGTTTCTCGCCCGACGGGGCGGTCCTGATCGTGACCGAGCGCGGAACCGACTCGATACGCGCGTTCCCCGTCCGGGACGACGGCTCCGTCGGAGCGCCGCGGAACGCCCCATCGTCGGGGCCGACGCCTTACGGCTTCGCATTCACCTCGACGGGCACGCTGGTGGTCACCGAGGCCTTCGGCGCCGAGAAGGGCGCAGCGGCGGTCTCGTCGTATGTTGTGGACGGTACGACGATCACGCCGGTGACGAGGTCGCTGGGCAACGGCCGAAGCGAGATCTGCTGGGCCGCGGTCACCGGCGACGACCGGTTCGCCTTCACGACCAACTTCGCCGACGGCGCTGTGTCCTCGTTCGCCATCGGGCCCGACGGCAGCCTGACGCTCGTCGACGCCACCGCCGCGCTGACGGTCGACGGTCGCCCGGGACTGCGCGACGAGGCTCTCACCGTCGACAGCCGCCACCTCTACGCGATCGACGCCGACGCCGGGAGCGTCTTCGGGTGGACGGTCGAGGACGGGGGGTCGCTGTCCGCCATCGGGTCGTGGGGCGGGCTGCCCGTCACCATCGCCGGCCTGGCCGCCGTCTGACCATGGCGCCGACCCCGCCCGCCGCACGCGGCTCGCTGCTCCTCGGGAACACCCTCGACCTCCAGCGCGACCAGCTCGGCACCTATGCCCGGGCTATGACCGAGCACGGCGACATGGCCCGTTTCCGCGTGGGCCCGCCGAGGGTGGGATTCACCTTCGACGCCGTGTTCGCCCCCGAGGGGGCGCGCCAGGTGCTGGCCGCCGACGCCTCCCACTACGTGAAGGACGCCCCGGTGATCGGCGAGTTCCGGCACTTCCTCGGCAACGGCCTGCTCGTCAGCGAGGGCGAGCGCTGGCGCCGCGACCGGCGGATCGCCGGGCCGCTCTTCACGCGGCGCGCGGTGGCGGGTCACCTCGACACCGTCGCCGGCGCCGCCCGCGACCTGGTCTCCTGGTGTGAGGCGGATGCCACGGCCGATCGTGCCGTCGATCTGGTCCAGCTCTCGATGCGCTACGCCCTGCACGCGTTGGGCCACACCGTGTTCGGAGACGACATCGTGCAGGTGGCCCCGACGCTGAGGTCCGTTCTCCCGGCCCTCGGCGATCACCTAAAACGGCGCTCACTCGCCCCTGTGCGGTTGCCCCACAGCTGGCCGACGCCCGCCAACCGGCGAGCGGAATCGATCCGCAAGATCGTGTGGGACCTGGCCGACTCGCTCATCGCCGATCGCCGAGCGCGCGGCGCCCGCGGCACCGACCTCCTCAGCCGCCTGCTGAGCGCCAGCGATCCGGAAACGGGCGAGGGGCTGAGCGACGACGACGTACGGGACGAGGCGATCATCTTCCTCATCGCCGGGCACGAGACCACCGGTAGCGCCCTCGCCTTCACGCTGCAGCTCCTCGGACGGCATCCGGAGATCCAGGAGCGGGCCCGAGCCGAGGTCGTCGACGGTCCTGGTCGCCAGGCGGGCGGGGAGTACGACGTCGAGCAGCTCCCGTACGTCACCCAGGTGGTGAACGAAGCCATGCGCCTGTACCCGCCGGCCCACACCGTCGTCCGGCGGGCGGCCGCCGACACCGAGCTCCTCGGTTACCCCGTGCCCAAGGGTCGGATCGTCGCGGTGAACATCTGGGGTATCCACCACCGCCCGTCGGTGTGGCCGGACCCGCTCGACTTCAGGCCGGATCGTTTCGAGGCCAGCGCCGGCGGGGCAGAACGCAGCCGGCGCGCCAGCGGCTACACGCACCTTCCCTTCGCCGGGGGACCGAGAGCATGCATCGGAGAGCACCTGGCCATGGCAGAGCTGGTGGCGGCGGTCGCCGCCCTGCTCGCGAACTACCGGATCCGGGCGGAGCTTGTGAGCCCGAACCTCGAGGTGGACCTGGCGCTGCGACCGAAGGGCGAGCTTCCCTGCCGCTTCGAGCGGCTGTAGGCGAGCGTCCGGACGACGGGTACGGCCGCCAACTCACTCCAGGACGACGGCGACCGCTTCCGGACCAGAAGGAACGGCGGCCGGCGGACCGGCACGACGAACCAGTGTGATGAGGGCGGGTTCGGCTCTCCACGTCGGCGGCCGGCTCGGCCGCTTCTGGTGGTTGTCCGCCGGTCTGACGCCTGCGGATCACACGTCCGCCGAAACCCGCAGAATCGCCTCGACAGAGGTGTCGACGTCCGCTTCGGTCGTGGACCAGTTCGATACGGACACTCGCATCAGGCGCCGGCCTCGCCACGTCGTGCCGCCCACCCAGCAGGTGCCGTCGCGCTGGACTCCCTCGATGACGCTCGCAGTGCGAACGTCGTCACCGAACCCGGCGAGCACCTGGTTCAGAACGACGTCGTTGGCGACCTCCACACCTCCGGAGACCAGCCTTTCGGCAAAGCGGCGGGCCAACTCACAGCTCCGTTCGACGAGCCCGGCGATGCCGTCCCGGCCTAGTTGACGCAGCGCCGCCCAGGTGGCGAAGCCGCGAGCCCGTCGCGAGGACTCGAGGGTGAAGTCGGCACCACCCGTGATCTCTCCGCCCGAGCCGGCGAGGTACGGCGCCGTATACGACACGGCTGCGGCATGGACTACGGGGTCGGCGCAAATGCTGAAGCCCGAGTCGTACGGGACATTCAGCCACTTGTGACCGTCGCAGGCCCACGAGTCCGCCAGCTCGGCGCCATCGACGAGGTGCATCGTCGTCGGGCTGGCGGCGGCCCACAGCCCGAACGCGCCGTCGACGTGGACCCATGCCCCGTGGCGGCGAGCGATCTCACAGGCCGGTCGCAGCGGATCGACGGCGCCGGTGTTGACGTTGCCCGCTTGCAGGCAGACGATGGTCGGACCGGCGGGGCCTTCGCCAAGCACCCGGGCGAGATCCTCGACGTCCATCGCTCCGTTGGAGTCGGCCGCCACCGCCTCGACGACGTCGGTGCCGAAACCGAGAAGCCGCAGCGCCCGGTCGATGGTGGCGTGCCGCTCGGCACCGGCGACGATCCGGACACCGGGTGCGCCGTGCAACCCCTGGGCTTCGACATCCCACCCCGCTCGGGCGAGCACCTCATGACGGCCGGCGGCGAGGCCGACCGTGTTGGCTGCCTGCCCGCCGGTGACGAAGCCCACGGAGGCCCTGGGCGGCAGGCGGAGGACCTCCTTGAGCCACCTTCCCGCTGCCTCTTCGGCGGCGACCGCGGCGGGTGACAGCACGGCGTTGAAGGCGCACTGGTCCCACCCCGTGGCCAGGATGTCCGCCGCGGTCGCGGCGTCGAGTGCTCCACCGATGACGAAGCCGAAGTAGCGCGGACCGGCGGTGGCAACCAGCCCCCCGTCGGCTGCGTTGACCAGGGCCTCGAGGACCTCGAAAGGCGGAACGGACGTTGTCTGCAGCGGTCCCCCGAACGATCGTCGTAGCTGGGCGAGGTCGCGCCGGGCGCTGACCGGGCGACCGGGCAGGGACATGCGGTACGAGGCGGCGACGGTGGCGGCGGCCTGCAGCAGCCGGGAGAGGTCGGCCATGGGGGGACCATAGTGAAGCCCGCGGTGGGGAGTCGCGCTCTGGGAGGGGGTGCTAGCACCACCGTTCGCGAAGACCCGCTACCACCCTTGCCACCCGATACCCGCGGCGCGACGTTCACTCCGTCCAGGTGTGCTGAGGGGCGTGCGAGGCACCGGGAGAAGGGGACTCATGGTTCTTCGCGCTCATCGCCGCTGGCTCGTTGCGCTGCTACTGACCCTGGTCGTCGGCTCACTTCCCGCCGCCGCCGCCGCCGCTGCCCAGCTGAGCCCGGGCTCTGTCGTTGGGAAGGCGGAAATCGGCGTCCGATGGGGATGTGACGACGTCGAGGTCACGTCCTCGATGGACATCACGGCCGTGGTCATCCGGATCAGCGGCGACGTCGGGGTCGGCGTCGTGGACCGGAGGTTCGAGGGACTGTCGGGGCGCGTGTGGAGCATCGCCGATACGCCCGGCATCATGACGGTCTGGGTCAAGTCGGGCCTGCAGTTGACCGGCGACGAGCTCAACGGCCGGCGCTTCGACCGCCCCGTGCCGAACCCCTGCAATCGCCCACCCGTGGCCAACGCCGGACCGGATGCGGTAGCCCACGTCGGCGACACCGTCGTGCTGGACGGCACCGCCTCGACCGACCCCGACGGCGACGCCCTCACGTACTCGTGGCGGCTTCTCTCGGTGCCGGCCGGAAGCGCGGCGGTAATGGGCAACCCCTCGTCACCCAAGCCCAGCTTCGTCGCCGATCGCGCCGGTAGCTACGAGGCCGAGTTGGTCGTCAACGACGGCAGGGCCACCTCTGCCCCCGACACGGTGTCGGTCACGACCGCAAACCGGCCGCCGGTGGCCGATGCCGGCGCCGACGCGGCCGTCACGGTCGGCGACACCGTCGTGCTGGACGGCACCGGCTCGAGCGACCCCGACGGCGACCCCCTCACCTATTCCTGGCGGCTCCTCTCGATGCCGGCGGGAAGCGCGGCGGCGTTGGAGGATTCCTCGTCGACCAAGCCCCGCTTCGTCGCCGATCGCGCCGGCGCCTATGAGGCAGAGCTGGTCGTCAGCGACGGCAAGGCCGACTCGTCGCCCGACGTCGTCAACGTCACCGCCGCTCCGCCGCCCGCCATCGCCTTGGCCCCCTCCGGTCTCGACCTGCTCACGCTGTCGAGCGGGACCCTCACCGTCGCCCTCAGCCAGCCTGCCGCGCCCGGCGGACAGTCAGTGGCGTTGAGGAGTGACCGTCCGGCGGCGGCGTCGGTGCCGCCAGCTGTGACCGTGCCTGCGGGCGAGACGACGGTCGAGGTCGGCGTGTCGACGGGCACCGAGGCGGGCACGGCCGCGATCAGGGCGTCGGCCGAGGGTTTCGCCACCGGTGAGGCCACCGTGGCGGTGGCGGCGCGCCAGATGGCCCTGGCCCTGCGGGACGATTTGGTCGGCATCGGCGGCACGAACCCGGGCACCCTCACGCTGGCCAACCCGGCGCCCACGGGTGGGGTGACCGTCCACCTCGCCAGCAGCGACCCGGAGATCGCCACCGTCGCACCCTCGGACGTGACCATCGCGGCGGGCGAGACGACGGCGACGTTCGAGGTCACCGGCGTCGCCGAGGGTTCCGTCGTCATCACGGCGTCGGCGCCCGGGTTCGCCGACGCCACGACGACGACCGCCGCCACCGACGCCCGGGTGAGCATCGGCGCGGTGCCGACCATGAGCCCGGGAGAGCGCCGGAGCCTGCCTGTCAGCCTCACCAAGCCGGCGCCGCCGGGTGGGGTCACGGTGACGCTTACGAGCAGCGACGCCTCGGTGGCCAGTGTCGACCCATCCGTCACCTTCCCCGCCGGCGCCATGGTGCCTCCGACCAATCCGCAGGTCAGCGGCCACAAGGTCGGCACCGCGGACATCACGGCCCGGACCCGGGGCTACCTGCCCGACACCCGCCCGGTGACGGTGGCGTTGCGACTGAGCCTCTCGCCCACCACGCTCACCGTCGTCCAAGGGCGCTCGGGCTCCATGACGGTGGGAATCTCCGGCCCCGCTCCTGCGGGAGGGTTCACCGTCGATCTCTCCACTGACAATCCCTCGGTGGCGACGGTCCCCTCATCCGTCGCCGTCGCGGAGGGGCAGACATCGGCCCCGTTCTCGGTGTCTGGCGTCGACGTGGGGTCCACCACGGTGCGAGCGCGTGCCCCGGGCGCCGACGAGGTGACGGCCAGCGTCAAGGTCGACCCCACACCGGACATCAACTACCCCGACTCCACCGTGGGGGTCGACCTGCAGGAGGAGCTGTCGGTGTTCCTCGAGAGCGCCCCGCCCTCGCCGGTGGACGTGACGATCAGCGTGGGGAACCCGTCGCTCGCGTCGGTGTCGCGCGACCGCACGGCGGCGGGAGGCCCGTCGGTCACCTTCTCGGGGGTGACGGGCACGTCGGTGGGGCGGATCTACGTCCAGGGCCGGGCCACCGGCTCCACCACCCTGCTGGCCCAGGCCCCCGGCTACAACGACCGGTCCCGCAGCCTGACCGTCACCCCCTCGGGGTTCCGCATGGCCAGCGCCAGCTTCGAGACCACCACCTTCTCGCCCAACCGCACCCTCGACATGCGCTCCTCCCG
>DATAAF010000061.1:0-16813 GCA_036260255.1 Acidimicrobiales bacterium
CTGATCCGGCTCGCTCGGTCGCTCGATCAGCACCCCCTTGTCGAACTTGGCGCCTGCTCGGACGAGGGCGACGAGGTTCGGCGCGTTCACCGATCGCCACCGCTGCTGAGCGGCTTCGAGGAGCTTGAACGCCATGGCCAGCCCCGCGGCCCGGGAGCCGGCACCGTTGGTGACACGAGTGCGCAGACGCACGGTCGAGAACGTCGACTCGATGGCGTTGGAGGTCTTGAGGTGGACCCAGTGCTCGGCCGGGAAGTCGTAGAAGGCCAAGAGCTCCTCGGCGTCGTCGACGACCTTGGCGACCGCCTTGGGCCACTTCGCCCCGAACTCGTGCGCGAAGGCGCTCACCGCCCGCAGGGCGTGGTCGCGGTCCTCCGCGTCTCGGATGTCGGCGAGCATCCTGCGGGCCGTGGGCTGCACCGACTTGGGCAGCGCGTTCAGCACGTTGGCGGCCTTGTGCACCCAGTCGCGTTGATGGCGCGTCTGGGGGAACACCTCCGACAGGGCACCCCAGAACCCGAGGGCGCCGTCGCCGACGGCGAGCACGGGAGCCCGCATACCCCGGCGCTTCAGGTCTCTCAGCACGTCGGCCCAGCTCTCCGTCGACTCCCGGTAGCCGTCGGCCACCGCCACCAGCTCCTTCGTGCCGTCGGCCCGCACGCCCACGATCACCAGGCAGCAGAGCTTGTCCTCGCCCAGGCGCACCTTGAAGTGCACGCCGTCGGCCCACACGTACACGTAGTCAACGGCTGACAGGTCCCGGTTGGCCCATGCCCTGTGCTCGTCCTGCCACTGGCGGGTCAGCCGGGTAACGACCGCGGCCGACAGCCCGACCGCGGAGCCGAAGAACTCCTCGAGCGCCGGGACGAAGTCGCCGCTCGAGAGGCCGTGGAGGTACATGAGCGGCAGCACCTCGAAGACCTTGGGGCTCTTGCGGCACCAGGGCGGCACGATGGAGCTGCGGAACCTCTGGCGCTCGCCGGTCTCGGCGTCCACTCGCTTGTCGTTCACCCGCGGCGCCTCGATCTCGATCGAGCCGGCTGCGGTCGTGATCGTGCGCGCCTCGGCCGTCCCGTTGCGAACCACGAGGCGGTGGCCGTTCTCGTCGAGCTGGTCGGCCAGCGACTCCACGTAGGCGTCGGCCTCGGCGCGCAAGGCCGCAATGAGCATGCGGCGTGCGCCTTCCCGGCAGATCTCGTCGAGGCCCACCCTCATCTCCGCGCGGGACTCGTCCTCAGTGACTACCCTCAACATCGGCGTCTCCTTCCTCGCCGGCGTTGCACCGCCGGCGGATCTCGTCTTTGTCAACGAGGAAGGTACGCCGCGCCCTCGAACGGGTGGTCGATCCACAGGTTCTGGTTATAACTCCGCGTTCTCTCCTGGAGCGACCAGCAGGACTTGCCCGCCCATGGCCATGTCGTCACGCTGCGTGGTATCGATGGTGCGATCGGCATCTCGCCCGGTCGCCCCGAACCGGTACTCGGGGCGGTCTCGAGCGGTGTTCTTGACCGTGGCGGCGGGTCGCGTACCGTCGGAGGCATGACGCCGGAGGAGTACGCCGACCTCGTGCACCTCCGCCGGGCGCGCGACCTCATAGACCGCGACTACGCGCAGCCCCTCGATGTCCCGGCCATGGCGCGGACCTCGCTCATGTCGCCCGCGCACTTCTCGCGCAACTTCCGTGCGGCGTATGGCGAGACGCCGTACTCCTATCTCATGACGCGACGCATCGAGCGGGCGAAGGCTCTTCTGCGTCAGGGGGTGTCGGTCACCGACACGTGTGTCGCCGTCGGTTGTACGTCGCTCGGCTCGTTCAGTTCGCGGTTCACCGAGATCGTCGGCGAGACGCCGTCGCAGTACCGGGCGCGCGATCACCGCGACCTCGAGGTCGTTCCGCGGTGCGTGAGCATGGTCGCGACGCGACCGCGGCGTACCACGATCACGGTCTGAGCTCTGACGACTGGCGCCGACGGTCCGGCTCCGGAGGGGGCCGTGCCGGCGCACCCGACGCCCGACCCGCCTGGGAACCGAGCAGGATCGGAGAAGCACGCGACGGGTCGGTGCTCCTACGGTCGTCGCATGACAGTCACCGTCTCCGCAATGTTCATCCCCGTCCACGACCCCGACGCCGCGCTGGGCTTCTACCGCGACGCTCTGGGCCTCGAGGTCCGCAACGACGTCGCGTCCGACGGCTTCCGCTGGGTCACCGTCGGCGCCCCGGGGCAGGACCTCGACATCGTCCTGTTCCAGCCGCACGGCGGCCTTTCGCAGGCCGAAGGCGACGCCCTCCTGTCGCTTGTGACAAAGGGGTCGCTGCAGGTTGCGATCTTCCGCTCCGACGACCTCGACACCACCTTCGAGAAGGTCCGGGCGTCGGGCGCCGAGGTCCTCCAGGAGCCGGCGTCCCAGTTCTGGGGCGTCCGCGACTGCGCGTTCCGCGACCCCTCAGGCAACCTCGTCCGAATCGCCCAGGCCTGACCGCCGTCCGCCCGGAGTGTCGACATACCGCCGGATCGGCGGAGAGTCAGGATCGTGTTCGAGCGGTCGAGGCTGAGAAGGGCGTCGGCGAGGTCGTCGTGCACCACGACGGCCCCCGGTCGCCTCGGGGTTGGCCGATCCCATGCCTCGGGAGACCGAACGGTCTGCGGAGACGGTGGTGACGTAGCCGATCCGCTCGAGCGAGATGGACGCGGTCTGCCATGCCGCATCCATCATGGGCCGATGACGACCTGGGGCGCCTTCGCCGCCGTCGAACCGGAGCTGGCGGCGTTCGCGGCGGGCGGCTGCGGGCGGCGCCGTCGTACCTGGTGACCGTGCTGGCGAGCGGCACGCCGCGCGTCCACCCGGTCACGCCCATCGTCACCCGCGACGGGCTCTACCTGTTCATGAGCCGACGTCACCAAAGGACGCCGACCTCCGCGATCGCGGGCGGTTCGCTCTCCACTACGGCGTTCCGGACGACGCCGGGACCGGCGGCGAGGCGTCGGTGAGCGGCACAGGGAACGCCGTCGACGACGGCGCCGTGCGGGCGACGGTCGCCGCCGCCGCCAACTACCACCCCGCCGACCCTACGTGCGGTTCGAGCTGCGACCGACCGAGGTGCCCGGCAACGGCTACGGCGACGTCACGCGGCCGGAGCATGACGGTGGCGCGCCGACCGCGGCGAGCCAGGCGACGCCGACGGAGACGCCGAACGCAGTCCCGCGCAACAGATGGAGACACGATGACCATGGCCACGAGGACGAAGAAGCAGTCGCCTGCGCTGCACGTTGCCGACAGCCACGATCTGATCCGCGTGCACGGCGCGCGCGAGAACAACCTCAAGGACGTAAGCGTCGAGATTCCGAACCGCCGGCTGACGGTGTTCACCGGCGTCTCCGGCTCGGGCAAGAGCTCGCTGGTGTTCGACACGATCGCCGCGGAGTCCCAGCGGCTGATCAACGAGACTTACAGCGCCGTCGTGCAGGGCTTCATGCCGACGCTGGCGGGCCCGAAGTCGATGTACTCGAAGGGCTGACGACCGCGATCATCGTCGACCAGGAGCGGATGGGCGCCAATCCCCGCGCATCCTCTTCAGCAGACTCGGCAAACCGTTTGTCGGCCCGCGTCTCCATGTACCGCGGCCGAACAACAGCGCATCGGTGGTGGCCATGGCCTCGTCGATGGCCACTCCCATCGCGTCGGGGTCGAAGTACCGCATGGACCACCCGCCGTGCTCGAAGCCGCGGTCGGTGTCCTCGTTCCGCCCTCCCGGAGCCTGGACGACGCCGTCGAGGCTCATGAAGTCACTGATGACGATGCGCCCGCCACCGATGAGTTCGGGCCCCGAGCCACGTCGAACAGGTATGACCACGACCGTCGATCTCGAACCGGCTGCTCGCCGGGTGGCGCGCCTCGTCGACGCCACCCCCGACGACGCCCTCGGCCGGCCGACGCCGTGCAGCGAGTACACCGTCGCCGACCTGCTCGACCACATCGCCGGGTCGACGCTGGCCTTCACCGCGGCGGCGAGGAAGGACCCGCCCGAGGGAGGGCCGTCGGGCGACGGCGCCCGGCTCCCCGCCGACTGGCGCACCCGGATCCCTCGCCAGCTGGAGGAGCTGGTCGACGCATGGCGTGAGCCCGGCGCCTGGACGGGGACGACCGCCGCGGGCGGGGTCGAGCTCCCCGGCGAGGTGGCCGGCGTCGTCGCCCTCGACGAGCTCGTCATCCACGGCTGGGACCTGGCCAAGGCCATCGGGCAGCCTGCCGGCTACGACGGCCCCGGCCTCGACGCCGTCCTCGGGATGGTCCAGCAGTTCCGGGACAGCGGCGTCGAGGGGCTGTTCGGCCCGGAGGTGCCCGTGCCGGCGAACGGGCCGCCGCTCGACCGCATCCTGGGCCTCGCCGGTCGCGACCCGGAGTGGCAACCGCCTACGGCGGCGTCACCGCCGTGAGCGTGAGTCCCCCCGCCGCCTGCGACGACGAGGGCGCGGTCCGAGAGCTCATCCACGGGTGGGCGGCGGCCGTGCACGCCGGCGATCTCGAAGGCGTCCTGGCGGACCATGCCGAGGACATCGTGATGTTCGACGTGCCACCGCCGGACGAGGGTGTCCGCGGCCTCGCCGCCTACCGGGAGACCTGGCCTCCATTCTTCGAGTGGCAGCGGTCCGGCGCTTCCTTCGAGATCGTGTCACTCGAGGTCACCGCGGGCGTCGACGTCGCCGTCGCCTGGGCGCTGCTGCGTTGCGGGACCCCCGAGCAGCTCGAGGCCGATCCGAGCAACCGGCTGCGCCTGACCATCGGGCTCAGAAAGGAACGCGGCAGGTGGTTGGTCGCCCACGAGCATCACTCCTTCCCGGACAAGAGCTGAGGTCCGCGCCGAGCGCAGCGCCGGTCCGGGCACTGCCAAGATGTCGTCATGGGTGACCGCGCGCTCTGCCCGCACGGCATGGAGCGCGCCAGCTGCCTCATCTGCCGGACGCTGGCGCCGGCCGGGCCCGGGCCGGCTCGCCTCGACCAAGAGCGAGTGGCGGCGCGCCGGCGGTCCTTCGGTGTCGGTAGGACGCTGGCGGTGCTCGCGGTCGTCGCCGTCGCCGGCCTGCTGGTCGTGTCGTGGGTGGCGGCCTTCGCGTGGGCCCTCATCCGTCTGGTCGAGCTGGTCGCCGTCGCGCTGATCGCCGGCTGGGTGGGCTGGCGCCTGGGTGTGCGCCATGGGCGGCGGCACCCGGCCTGACCGGCCGCCGGTGCGGAACTGGGGATGACGCTGGGGGCCGCCGTTGTTGGATTGTCGCGTGAACATCGAGGTGTGGTCCGATGTCGTCTGCCCCTGGTGCTACGTGGGCAAGCGCAGGTTCGAGGCGGCTCTGGCCCGCTTCGACCATCGCGACGACGTCCAGGTCACCTGGCGGTCCTTCGAGCTCGATCCCGCCGCACCTGCGCGCCGCGAGCGGGACTATCCCCACCACCTGGCCGCCAAGTACGGCCTGAGCGTCGCCGAGGCCCAGGCCATGATCGACCGCATGACCGACACCGCCGCCGCCGAGGGGCTGACGTTCCGGTTCGACATCGCCGAGCCGGGCAACACGTTCGACGCCCACCGCCTGATCCATCTCGCCCGCGACCGGGGGATGGCGGAGGTGCTCGTCGAGCGCCTGCTGTCGGCCACCTTCACCAAGGGCGAGGCGATCGGGGACCGCGACGTGCTCGCCCAGTTGGCGTCGGATGCGGGCCTCGACGCAGGGGAGGTCGCCGACGTCCTGGCGTCGGACGCCTACGCGTCAGCCGTGCGGGCCGACGAGCACGAAGCCGCCGCCCTCGGCATCCACGCCGTGCCCTTCTTCGTGATCGACCGCACCTACGGTGTGTCGGGCGCCCAGCCGCCCGACGTCCTGCTCGGCGTGCTCGAGCGGGCGTGGGCCGACGCCGCCTCTCTCGAACCGGGTGCTCTCGGGGCGCTCTGACGACCGCGGACGCGCCCGGAACGGTGGAGCGTCAGCGCCCGCGGGTGACGATGAGCGTGTAGGTGACGTCGAGGAGGGTGCCGTTCGGGAGCTCGCCGCTGAAGTGGAGCGTGTGGGTTCCCGGTGGGAGAGGCGCGAGCATGATCCAGTAGCCGTCGGCGGCGGCGATCGGGTAGAGGCCGCCCGGCACGCCGAAGAGGTTGTCCTCGGGGAAGACCACCGGGAACGTCGGCGAGTGGGCCCGGTAGCTCCCGAGGTTCGGGATGGGTACGCCGTTCAGCTCAACTGCCAGGGTGCTGACGTCGACCTGGTCGATGTGCTCCCTGAGCACCTCGTGGGCGATCTCTTCCGTCTCTCCCGGCTCCGTCGCCACGAAGACGGCGTTGACGATCGGGAAGAACAGCGCCTTCCCGGCAGGGACGGTGCACGTGCGCGTCGCCGGTCCTCCCCCGAAGGTGCCGGCCAGGAACCACACGCGGCCCGTCTGCCCGACTGCACAGTGCTCGCCTGTGGGGTCGAGCACCGGGTTCTGGTCCACCGGGATCGAGAGCGCCCACTGCCACCACCTGGCGGCCCACTGCTCGTAGCTCGCCCCGAACGGGCGGGCGCGGGGCGGGAGGACCCGGGGTCTGGCGGTGGCGGCCAGGACGTCGGTTCCCGCCCCCACGAGGAGGAGTACGGCCAAAACCACTACGGAGAAAGCACGGCGACTGCCCTTCATCACGTCACCCCCCCTTAAGCTTCGGGTTCGCTCTCAGAAGCCGCCTTGGGCGTCTGTGGTCTTTCCGGCGAGGTGCGGTGGAGGCGTCGACCGCCGTTTCGAACGACCGGGGCAAGGATTACCGGCCCGGCGCCGTCTGTCAATGGTCACGAACGAGCCTCGGCCAGCATGGCGATGAGCTCCCTCCGGACGCCGTTGGGCGTGCGCTGTTGGGTGCGGAAGGCGACGCGGAGCGCCTCGCGTCGCCCGTCGCCGTCCTCGCCCACGACCTCGAAGCCGTAGCGGTCGACCGCCGTCATCGAGGCCGAGACCAGGCCGGCGCCCGCGTAGTGGCGGCAGAGGGTGACGAGGGCGTCGGCGTGGTCGGCGTTCATGTGCCCGACGATCGCCGCGGCGGCCGGCGCGAGGGGATCGGGCTCGGCCGTCCGGTAGTCGTCGATGCCCACCCAGCTCATGCGTCCGAACCCCCCGACGTAGCGGACGGCGGTCACGTCGAGGCGCAGGCAGCGGAAGTCGCCGTAGTCGACGTAGAAGGCGGACGGGTTGGCGGCAAGGTAGCCGGCCCGGGCGGCCGCCCGCTCGTCCGGATCGTCGACCTCCGCCACCGAGCCCACGAGCGTCACCCGCCCCGACGCCAGCGGGTCGGCTCCGGCGGGCGTGTCCTCGACCACGAGCAGGCTCGCCCTGGGGTCGGCCTGGAGGTTGCGGGTGTGCTCGGCCAGCGTGCTCACGAAGAACCAGGGATTGCCGCCCCGATCGAGCCCGTACGTCACCACCGAGCCGAAGGGCGCCCCCGCCGGCTCGAGGGCGATGGTCGACAGCGCGCCCCGGCTCTGGGAGGCGACCAGGGTGCGGGCCCGCTCGGCGTGGGTGGGTTCGGCGGCGGCCGGCCGCGCCCCCGTCGGTCCTGGTCCCTCCTGGTCGCCGCCGGGGACGATGTGCCCGGTGCTCATGGACGCGTTCCTACCAGCTACGTGTCGTCGTCGGTATTGCACCGGTGCCGCCCGTCCGGCGGCCGCGTCCCACGACCGGTGGCCGGGCCGACGGCGTCTGCGGCGGCGTGGGCCACCACTACGACCCCGTCCTCGGCGAGTGCGTCCCCGACTGAGGTAGAACGCCCGAGTCGAGAGGGCCCTCGTCGAGGATGTAGCGAGGGCCCGTCCCGCCGGCGGCGGCCACGTCGCCGGGGTTGTGCAGCGCGCAGACGCGGAGCGAGAGGCAGCCGCAGCCGATGCACGACGTCAACCGGTCGCGCAGGCGCTCGAGCACGGCGATCTGCTCGTCGAGGCGCGACCTCCACGACGCCGACAGCCGGGCCCAGTCGGCGCGCGTCGGCGTGCGGCCCTTCGGGAGCGACGCCATCGCCTCGGCGATCTCGTCGAGGGTGAGGCCCACCCGCTGGGCGGCGCGTATGAACGCGACCCGCCGCAGCACCTCTCGCGGGAACTGTCGCTGCCCGCCGCTCGACCGCGCCGCGCTGATGAGCCCCCGGCGCTCGTAGTAGCGCAGCGCCGAAGGGGCGACGCCGGTGCGTTCGGCGACCGAACCGATGGACAGCCAGTCCTCGCTCATGCGACCATCCTATTGCACCGGCACTCTTGACTTGAAGTGAGGTTCAAGTCATACGATGACAGGCGTGGAACGCTCGGGTCTACCGCCGCGCATCGTGGGGCTGGGAGGGTCCCTCAGGGTGGGGTCCTCCAGCCGCCAGGCACTGCAACGCGCTCTGGACGCGTCCGCCGCCGCCGGAGCCGACGTCGAGCTCCTCGACCTGCGCTCGCTGGACCTTCCCCTGTTCGGCACCGAGGTGGAGGGCGTCCCCGCCGGAGCCACCCGCCTGGCCGAAGCGGTCGCCGGTGCCGACGGGATGATCTGGAGCAGCCCCCTCTACCACGGCACGGTCAGCGCCGCCTTCAAGAACGCCCTCGACTGGCTGGAGCTGTTGGCCGACCACGACCCGCCGTTCCTCACCGACAAGCCCGTCGGCCTGATCGCCACAGCCGCCGGCGTGCAGGGTCTGCAAGCGGTCAACACCATGGAGTTCGTCGTGCGCGCCTTGCGCGGGTGGGCGGTGCCCCTCGTCGTGCCGATCGCTCGGGCGCACCTGGCGTTCGCCGACGACGGGACCGCCGTCGACGCCCGCCTGGCGAACCTCTTGGAACGGCTCGGACGGGAGGTGGTCAGAGCCGCTCGCCGCCTGGGCTCGGGCGCCGAGCAAGGGGCGCGGCGCGCCGGCTGACGTCGCAGCCCGGTTGACCACCTCTGCGGTGGGTCAACGGTCCGGAGACGGCCGTGCGAGGATGCGCTGTGGGCGAGCGCTGGGCGAAATGGAGTTGGCTGCTCCCGGCCCTCGTCCTGGCCGTTCTCGGCGGTTGGCTCCTGAGCCGGCGGTACAGCTTCTGGTACGACGAGCTCTTCACCGCCGAGATGGTGCAGCTCCCGTTCGGCGACCTCGTGACCGCCGTCATGCGGGGCGAGGGCACCGTCTCCTACCTGCGGGACGCCCCGCCCTCCTACAACGGCCCCTATTACGCCGTGGCCCATCTTTGGCTGGCGGCGACCGGCCTTGCCCCCGACGAGCCGGGGCTGCGGCTCCTGTCCCTGCTCGCCTCGGTGGCCGCGGTCGCCGCCTTCACCGTCGCCGTCGGGCGTCTGGCGAGCCGCCGCATGGGCGTCGTCGCCGGTCTGGTGGTGGCCACCAACCCCTTCGTCGTCGAGTACTCGGCCGAGGCTCGCGGCTACGGGATCGCCCTCCTCGGCACCGCGTTGGCGGCCGTCGGCCTCCAGCGCTGGCTGGACGACCGCCCCCGCGGCCTCCTCCTCTACGGGCTGGCGGGGGCCACCGCCGGGCTGGCCCACTGGTTCGCCCTCCTGGTGCTGGCCGCCTTCGCGGTGGCCGCGGTGTCCCTACGGGGCCGTCGGGCCGTCCCCCTGGTAGGGGTCACCGCCGCCGCCGCCCTTCCCGCCCTTGCCCTCGTCGCGGTCGCGGTGGCCAACGGCGTGGGTGGGTCGGGGGCGGAGTGGATCGCCGACGTCGGTCTGGCCGTTCCCCGGCTGCTCCTGCGGTCGTGGGCGAGCGAGCGGCCGCCGCTGGTGGTGGTCACCGTGGTTGCCGCCGCCGTCGGCGTCGTCGCCGGGCGCCGCTATCGACGGGCCTGGGTCGTCGGCGTCGCCTGGGTGGGCGTTCCCGTCGCCGCCGTGACGCTCGTCGAGCTGGTCCGGCCGGTGTACGTCGACCGCTACCTGCTGCCCGCGGTCCTCGGACTGGCGGTGCTCGTGGCCCTGGGCGTCACCCGGCTTCCCGGAAGGGCCGGAGCGGTGGCGGTCGCCGCCATCCTCGCCGTGTCGGCGGGAGTGACCGTGGTCGCCGCTGGGCAAGGGCCCAAAGAGGACGTCAGAGGCGCGGTCGCCGTGCTGGCGACGCTGCACCAACCCGGAGAGCCGGTCGTGGCCGCTGCCCGCTGGGACGCGCTCGGCGTCGACCAGTACGTGCGGCGGGAGCACCGGGACCTGCTCGGCGACCTCGTGCTGCCGCCGGCAACCGTCCCGGCGGGACCCACGGTGTGGGTCGTCCGCCGGGCCGGCGGCGGCGTCAAGGGCGACCCCACCAGGCTGGCCGCCCTCGATCGGGAGCTGGTGGGGCGGGCCATGCGCGTGGCCGAAGAACGGCGGTTCCCGGGCCGCTACGCCGACGTGCTCCTCCAGCGCTGGTTGGCCTCAACCGCGGGCCCGTCGGAGCCGACGCCCTCTCGGTAGGAGCGTGCCGATCTACTCCGGTCGGGCCCTGCGGCCCGAAGCGCCGAGCAGCGGCTACGCAGTCTCCTTGGCTGGTCGGCGCGATAGAGATGGAACAGCACGCTCCTGGGCGAGGCGGTGGCGCGCCGCCCACAGCAAGGTGCGACCCGACTGGCGGAGGCGGGCGGCCGTGGTCCAGCCCGAGCGCCCGCTCGGTCGCCGGTGCCGGGTCACAGGCAGCGAGGTGGTGGGCACCCCGGCTACGCCCACGGCGGCCACGATGCTGGGAGCGCGCAGGCGCACGACGGCGTCGCGCGCCCGGGGAGCGAGGGCGACGAACGCCCCGGCGTCGGCCGGCAGCCCGGTGATCCGCCGGAGGGTGGCCCGGTGCAGGCGGCCGGTCAGCAGGCGGCTCCGCCCCTCGTAGGCGCCGGCCCGGCCGGCGAAGACGGCGTCCACGTCACCGGCCGCCAACCGCTCCAGGAGCAGCGGCACCGCCTCGGGCGGGTCCTGGAGGTCGGCGTCCAGGCAGACCCACGCGCCGGCGGCGGGCTCGTCCTCCAGGCCGCTCCGGAGCGCCTCGTGCTGGCCCTGGTTGAGGGCGAGCGAGGTCACCCGGACGCGGCCGTCGCCGGCGGCCAGCCGCCGGGCGACCGCCTCGCTCTCGTCCGGTGAGGCGTCCACCACCAGGCGCAGGGCCCAGGCCCGGTCGGCCAGGGCGGCGGCCACGCGGCGGGCCAGCTCAACGAGGGTGGCCTCGTTCCCGTACACGGGGACGACCACGGCGACGGGGCCCCCGCTCATCCCCGCTCGGCCTGCCAGCACCGGGCCAGGCCCTCGTCGAGCGCCACCTTGGCCTCCCAGCCGAGGAGCTGGCGGGCGAGCGACGGGTCGCAGACCCACGAGCCGGTGTCCCACTCGCGCGGGGCGCACGCCCCCTCGGCGACCGCGACGGGCCGGCCCGTCACCCGGCGTACCTCGTCGACCAGCTCGTCGTTGGCGACCTGCCTGCCGGTGCCGATGTTGAGCACCTGGCCGGTGGGGAGCTCATCGGCGAGCGCCGCCCGGACGCACGCCTCGACCACGTCGCTGACGAACACCCAGTCGCGCCGCAGGCCTACGGTGGTCAGCGGCAGGACCTCGCCGGTGCGGGCGGCCCGCAGGGCGCGGGGAACGAGACGGTGGGGGTGGTCGAGGGGCCCGTAAACCTGGAACGCCCGCAGGACGGTCGCCCGCACGCCTCGTTCGACGGCGGCGGCGGCCACGAGAAGCGAGCCGGCCGCCTTGGTGGCGCCGAAGAACCCGCGGGGCCGTAAGGGCGTGGTCTCGTCCATGGGGCCAGGCGTCCGGGCGTACTCGGTGGACGACCCCAGGCGCACCACTCCCCGGCACCGCTCGGGCAGGGCGTCGACGAGCCAGGCGCCGGACGTGGCGTTCACCGCCGCGGTGGCGGCCCGCTCGGCCGGCGTGGCGCGCGACCGGGCGGCGGCCAGGAGGAAGGCGACGTCCGGTGCCGCCTCGCGGGTGACCGCGGCGGTCGTCGCGGGGTCGACCAGGTCGGCGGGGACGATCGTTACATCGCCGGCCACCCCGAGCGCCGCGAGGCGCCAGGGCGACGCTTCGGGCCGCACCGCCGTGACCACCTCCCAGCCGTCGAGGGCGAGCCGGGCGGCCAGATGCGAGCCGACGAAGCCGCCCCCGCCGGTGACGAGCGCCTTCACACCGCCACCTCGGCGCCGACCAGCCCCACCGTGGCGGCCAGCTCGGCCCGGTCGGCGGCCACCTGCGCCGGCGTGCGCCGGCGGGCGGCCTCCACCGCTTGGAGGATGCGGGGGACCTCCACCGCCAGGTCCCGTCTGGCGGTGTCGTTGTGGAAGGAGCGCCGGAGGAACGTGAAGTCCGCCGCCATCCGGGCCAGCTCGGCGATCAGGAGCCGGCACGGCACGGGGCGCCCGCCCTCGGGCACGGTGAGCCCGGCGACGCCGAAGGGGATGCCCGCCGACCCGAGCGCGTGCCGCACCCGCTCCACGGTGCCGTCGACGAGCGGGGCGAACAGGGAGGTGGCCCCCCGGTCGATCATGAGGTCGTTGAGGCCCACGTAGACGCGCGAGAGCGGTCGGCGGGCGAGCTCGCCAATGCCGCGCACGGCGTCGTTCGTCTCCACGAGGATGCCGAGATCGCACCGCCCGCCGACCCGCTCGAGGGCGGCGTCGACCTCCGCCGGCCGCCGCACCATCGGCAGTAGCACCTCGTCGGCGCCGAGGGCGACGGCCAGCTCGATCTCCCGGGGCGTCCAGCGGTCCCAGCCGTTGACCCGGCAGACGACCCGTCCCGGGCTGGCCGCCCGCACGGCGGCCAGGTCGCCGGCGGTGTCGCCGTTGATCTCGGTGTCCGCACCGGCCTGGCGCCGCTGCTTCCGGCGGCGCTCCCAGTCGACGACCACCGCGGCGGCTCCGGCGGCCATGACCCGCGGCACGAAGTCGGGACGGCGCGAGAAGACGAAGAGGTCGATGAGGCGAACCTAACAAGAAACGTTCGGCGGACCCAAGATGAGCCGCCACGTCTTGCCAGTTCAGCTCGCCGGGCGAAGGCGGAGGCGGCGCAGCAGCTGGGCGTTGAGGGCGACGACGATCGTCGACCCGCTCATCAGGATGGCGCCCACCGCCGGGGGCAGCGTGACGCCCGCCCAGGCCAGCGCTCCGGCGGCCAGCGGGATGGCCACCAGGTTGTACCCGGCGGCCCACGCCAGGTTCTGCACCATCTTGCGGTAGCTGGCAGCGGACAGGCGGATGACGCCCACGACGCCCCGGGGGTCGGACGAGGCGAGGACGACGCCGGCCGACTCGATGGCGACGTCTGTCCCGGCGCCGATGGCCACGCCGACGTCGGCCCGGGCGAGGGCGGGGGCGTCGTTCACCCCGTCGCCCACCATCGCCACCGTCAGGCCCCGCGCCTGGAGCTCGGCCACCTTGGCGTCCTTGTCCTCGGGCAGGACCTCGGCGAACACCTCGTCGACCCCGAGGTCGGCGCCCACCGCCTCGGCGACCTGGCGGGCGTCGCCCGTGATCATCACGACCCGCTTGTCCATCGAATGCAGCGAAGCGACGGCCTCCTCGGCCTCGGGCCGGATCTCGTCCTCCAGCGCGAATGCGCCCAGGACGCCGTCGTCCCCGACGAGGTAGAGCACCGCGGCGCCCCGCTCCCTCCACCCGGTGGTGGCGCCGTTCAGCTGGGCCGGCTCGGACAGGCGCCGCTCCCGCAGCAGGGCCGGACCGCCGACGGCGAGCCGGCGCCCGCCGACCGTCGCCTCGACACCCCGGCCGGTGATCGACCGGAACTCGGAGGCCGTTGCCACCGAGCCCCGCTGCCGGGCGGCGGCGACGATCGCCCGCGCCAGCGGGTGCTCGCTGTCGGCCTCGACCGCGCCGGCCAGGCGCAGCGCCTCGTCCTCGGCCACACCGTCGGTGCCGACCACGCCGGTCACCACGTGCTCCCCCTTGGTCAGCGTCCCCGTCTTGTCGAACAACATGGTGTCGACGGTCCGCATGCGCTCGAGCGCCAGCCGGTCCTTGACGAGGATCCCGGCGCGGGCGGACATGGCGGTGGAGATGGCGATCACCAGCGGGATGGCCAGCCCCAGGGCGTGGGGGCAGGAGATCACCAGGACGGTGACGGTGCGGAGCACGGCGTCGTCGGCGTCGCCCAGCGCCGTCCACACGAGGAAGGTCGCCAGGCCGGCGCCGGCGGCTACATAGAAGAGCACGGCCGCGAAGCGGTCGGCCAGGGCCTGGGCCCGGCTGCGGGAGGTCTGTGCCTCCTCGACCAGGCGCCGGATGCCGGCCAGCGCCGTCTCCTCGCCCACCGCATCGACCTGCACCCGGATGGCCGAGTCCGTCGACACCGTCCCGGCGACCACGCGGTCGCCGACGGACTTGGCGACGGGGCGCGACTCGCCCGTGATCATCGACTCGTCCAGCTCGGCGGCACCCTCGACGATCTGGCCGTCGGCGGGGACCCGGCCGCCCGAGCGCACCAGCACGACGTCGCCCACCGCCAGCTCGGAGATGGGCACCTGCTCCACGGAGCCGTCGGCGGCGACCCTCTCGGCGTCGTCGGGCAGCAGCGCGGCGAGGGCGTCGAGGGCGCTGCTGGCCTGGCCGATCGCCTTCATCTCCTGCCAGTGGCCGAGCAGCATGATCGTGATCAGCGCCGCCAGCTCCCACCAGAACTCGAGGTCGAACAGCTCGAGCGACGTGGCGGCCGAGGCGGCGTACGCCACCACGATGGCCATGGAGATGAGGAGCATCATCCCGGGCTGGCGGCGGCGGGCCTCGTCCCACCCGCCGACCAGGAACGGCCAGCCCCCGTAGAGGAAGATGATCGTCCCCAGCACCGGCCCGACCAGCTCGATCGCGGGGAAGTCGAGCTCGTAGCCCAGCCAGTCCATGATCATCTCGGACGTGGCCACGACGGGGACGGTCAGCAGCAGGCTCCACCAGAAGCGCCGGCGGAAGGCGCTCAGGTGGTCGCCGTGCCCGCCTCCGCCGTGCCCGCCGCCGCCGTGCCCGCCTCCGCCGTGGCCAGTGTGCGAAGCCGTGGGGCCGTGGGACGCGGCGGTGGCGGAATCGTGCTCCTGGTCCTCGCCGTGCTCCACAACGGTCATCTCGTCCACCGTCCCTCCTCGTCGGACCCGTTCCCTCCGACTCGTACGCCCTTCAACGCCGCAGGAGGCGCTCCCATGCCGCTGATCTAGCCTCTGGTCGTTCCGGCGCGGCAGCGAGGGGCGCAAGGGAGGACGGGTGGCCGACCGCAGGATCGAGCACGTGGTCGTGCTCATGCTCGAGAACCGGTCGTTCGACAACCTCCTCGGGTTTCTCGACCATCCCCGGTCGGACTTCCCCCGCCTCACCCCCGGCGCCTACTCGAACCCCGTCGACCCTTCCGATCCGGCGTCGCCACGGGTCCCCGTCAGCGCCGACGCCGGCTACTCGTTGCCGGTGGACCCGCCCCACTCCCACAAGTCGGCGCTCGAGCAGCTCGGCGTCAGGGGCGTGGGCGAGCCGCGTATGAATGGCTTCGTCTCGGCCTACGAGCGCAAGGCGAGCGGTCACGAGGAGCGCCCGATCGTCCACTGGTGGCGCCTCGCAGGGCTCGTGCTCGTCATCGCCGCGGTGGCGGCCGGCGTCACCGCCAAGCTCGGTCGCCTCCTCCGCCGGCTGTCGCCCCTCGTGTTCGTCGGGACGGCGGGGGGCCTCGGCGTCGTGCTGTGGCGGTGGCGGAAGAGGGTCGACCACGTCGAGGTCGTCAGGGGCGTGGGGGCCCAGATCATGCGCTGCCTGGCTCCCGACAAGATCCCCGTGCTCGGCACGCTCGCCCGGCAGTTCGCCGTCTGCACCCGCTGGCACTCGTCGGTACCGGGCGAGACGTGGCCCAACCGCAACTTCCTGCACGCCGCCACCTCCGACGGCTCGGTCGACATCGAGATCGGCCTGTACGAGTCGCCGACGATCTTCGAGCGCCTGGAGCGGAGCGGCGCCGACTGGCGCATCTACCACGACGGGCGGGCCCACGTGTGGGCCTTCGCCAACCTGTGGCACGGTCACCGCATGGCGAAGTGGTTTGACTTCAAGGAGTTCGACGGCCACGTCGCCAAGGACGACCTGCCCGCCTACACGTTCATCGAGCCCAACCACACCGGGCCCCGGTCGAACAGCCAGCACCCCGGGAACAACGTGCATCCACAACCGGAGAGCACCGACTTCGAGCGGGGAGAGCGGCTGGTGGCGTCGATCTACGAGAGCCTGCGGCGCAACCCGGCGCTGTTCGAGAAGACGCTCTTGGTGATCACCTACGACGAGTACGGGGGGCTCTTCGACCACGTGCCGCCGCCCCGTCGGGTCCCTGCCCCCGCACCGTTGCGGAAGTCCCGCATCTCGCCCACCCGCCGCTTCGTGTCCTTCTTCATCGAGCGGGAGGCGGTTCGGTTCAATTTCCGGATGCTCGGCGGTCGGGTGCCGGCGATCGTCGTGTCGCCCTGGATCGAACCGGCGACGATCGACGACCAGCTGTACGACCACACCAGCGTCATCGCCACCTTGCGGGATCTTTTCGCACCGAACAGCGCACCCCTCACCCGCCGCGACGCCGCCGCCAACACGTTCCACCACCTCGTCCGGGAGCGCTCCGAGCCGCGCCGGGGCGACGAGCTCCCCGACCTGTCGGGGCACGTGGTGGGAGAGCGGCCGGGGCGAGCACGGGAGGTCGCTGCCGGCGTCCCCGCCGCCCGGACCGAGGCCGCGTCCGCCGCCGAGCTCGGGCCCCAGGACGAGTTCGCCCGGCAGCTCTCGGTGCTCGCCGACCGCGTGCGGGCCGAGCTCCAGCGCCGCCCCGCGCCGGCGCCGGCCGGAGCCGGCGC
>DATAAF010000062.1:0-51701 GCA_036260255.1 Acidimicrobiales bacterium
AGACGTGCTGGCTGCGGCCCAGCAGATCCAGGGGAAGATCGCCGATCTCCAGAAGCAACTCGATCCTCTTCCCGCCGGAGCGCAAAAGGACACCCTGATCGCGCAGCAGGCGCTCTTCAAGCAGAAGCTCGACGAGCTGCAAGTCGACGCCGCCCTCAAGTCCGGCGGCGCCCAGTTGGTGGCGCAGGCACAGGTCCCGGACGAGCCCTTCCGTCCGCAGCCGGTACGCAGCGGGTTGCTCGCGTTGGCGGTCGGGCTGTTCATCGGCACCGGGCTGGCCTTCCTCGTCGAATACCTCGACGACTCGGTGAAGACGAAGGACGACATGGGCCGTATCGCGCCCTCCATCCCGGTGATCGGGCTGATCCCTGCCGTCCCCGGTTGGAAGGCGACCGACGAAGCGAGAACCGTCTCACTGACCGAGCCCCAGTCGCCGGCTGCGGAGGCGTACCGCACACTACGAACGTCGATCCAGTTCCTGGCGCTCGAGCGGCCCGTGCGCACGCTCCAGGTCACCAGCCCAAGCGCCCAGGAAGGGAAGACGACGACCCTCGTGAACTTGGGCGTGGCGTTGGCCCGAGCCGGCCAGCAGGTGATCCTCGTCTGCTGCGATCTCCGCCGGCCGCGACTGCACGAGTTCTTCGGCCTCGACAACGGCACCGGGTTCACCTCGGTGCTCCTGGGCAAGGTACCGCTCAGCGCCGCCCTGCAGCCGGTAACCCAGCAGAACCGTCTGTCGCTCCTGGCGTCGGGACCGCTGCCACCCAACCCCTCGGAGCTCCTGGCCTCGAGACGCACGGTCGACGTCCTGACCTCCCTGCAGTCGGAGGCCGACGTCGTCCTCATCGACTCGCCCCCAGTGCTCCCGGTCACCGACGCCCTCGTGCTGTCGGGGCGGGTCGACGCCACCCTGCTCGTCGCCGTCTCCGGCGCGACCACGCGGAAGGACGCGGCCCGCGCCATCGAGCTCCTCTCCCAGGTCGACGCCCCGCTCGTCGGCACGGTCCTGAACGGTGTCACGGGCGACGCGGCCTACGGGTACGCCTACGACTACGGCTACTACCGCGGCGACGCCCGGGGAACGCCGGTGGCCCGGGCGGCCGGTGACAACGGCCATCCCGTGCCGGCCGTGGAGTCGGCGGGTGGGCAGTCGGAGACGGCCAAGAGGCGCTGAGCCGAGGCGGCGGGTCCGACCGCCGCCGCGTCAGGACGTCTTCGGCACGCCGGCGCCGGGCCGCAGCGGCGCTCGGCGGGGAGCGGCCGCGGCCGACGATCGGGCCGAGCCGCCCGACGAGCCCGACCGGTCGGCGCCACGCGGGGGCTCGGCCTGCCGCCGGCGTGACGCGCCGAGGGGCGGGTTGGCGTCGAGCACGAGCCCGAGGACAGGGGCCTTGGTCGGCTCCAGCTCGGCCAGCGCGTCGGCGACCTCGGCGCGGGTGGCGACGCCGGCGGAGACGACGAGCACCACGCCGTCGACCTGGTTGGCGAGCACGGTGGCGTCGCTCACCCCGAGGGCCGGTGCTTCGGCGATCACCCAGTCGACCTGGGCAGCCAGGGCGGTGAGCACCTCGGTCGCCCGCTGCGACGACAAGAGCTCCGAGGGGTTGGGGGGGATCGGCCCCGACGGCAGGAAGCGAAGGCGGGGCTCGCCACCGATTTTCTGCAGGGCGGCCGAAAGCGGCACCTCTCCGAGGAGGACGGACGTGAAGCCCACCTTGTTGGAGACGCCGAAGAGCTCGTGCAGCCGCGGCGTCCGCAGGTCGCACCCAGCGGCGACGACCTCCTGGCCGGCCCGGGCCAGGGCGGTGGCCAGGTTGGCGACGGTGGCGCTCCGACCGTCGCCCGTCGGCGGCGCCGTCACCAGCACCGTCCGCAGAGGCCGCTCGGACGCCAGCGCCCGCAGCGACGCCCGGATGCTGCGGTACGCCTCCGCCGTGGCCGACGCGGGGTCGGCTCGGCTCACCAGCACCGGTTCCCCGTCCCCCCTGCTGCCCACGTATCGAGGGACGGATGCGAGCAGGCGGGCGCCCGGAGCGGCTCTCTCGAGGTCGGTCCTCGTGCGCACCGACGAGTCGAGCCGCTCGAGGAGCGCCGCCAGGAGCAGCCCGAGGAGCAGCCCGGCGCCACTGGCCACGGCCAGGTTGCGCCCGGTCCGCGGCTTCACCGGACGTTCCGGCTCGGTGGCCCGCACCAGGACCTGAGGGCCCCCGCCGATGAGGGCGGCGTCCACCTGGAGCTGGTCGAGCTGGGCGCGGAAGACGCCGAGCTGGCTGAGGAGGGTGGACCTGCGCGGGTCGTTGGTGCCGAGCCCGTCGATCTGCCTGGAGAGCTCGTCGACCTTGGCCCCCACCTCCCGCGTCGCCGACAACAGCCGGTCGGCGGTCTGCTGGCGGCGGTAGTCGACGTACGCCTGGGAGTAGGCGTTGGCCACCGCCGCCGCCTGGGCCCGGCCGCTGCTCTCGGCCACCACCTCCATCACCGAGCTGCGACCCACGGGCTCGGCTTCGACCGGGGGGGCCTCGCCCAGACGCTGGCGCACGAGCGTCTGGACCGGCTCGCTGGCGAGGACCTCGGCCTCCGTCTCGGTGGAGGACGCCGCCGTGGAGGCGTCCGCCGTGCTGCTGAGCAGGGTCGGGACCTCGGCCAGCACCCGCGCCCGCGCCCGGTAGACGGGTGTCTGCAGCGCCGACCCGACCAGGGCCGCAGCGACCACCACCAGCGTCGCCAGGCCGACTACCCACGCCCGCCGCCGGCCGACCGCCACCCAGTGCCGGCCCGCGCCACCACGCTCCTGCGACGGCATCCGGTCGATACTAGTGCGGCCTGTGGATAAGGCGTCAGGCCGAGGCCCGCTGCAGGCACAGGTCGGCCAGGGCCCGCGCCACCGCCTCGTCGCCGGCCCCGAGGTCGATGGCCCGGGCGGCGGCGGGGTCGAGCGGGGGGGCGCCGACGTGGGAGATCAGCGGGTGGACCGACCGGCAGTCGAGCTCGTCGGAAGCCAGGAGGGCCTCGTGCAGCTTCTCGCCCGGGCGCAACCCGGTGAACTCGACGGTGATCGTGCGCTCGGCCCGAGCCGCCAGCACCCGGGCCAGCTCGGCGATGCGCACGGGCTCGCCCATGTCGAGGACGAGGACCTCCCCGGGCGACCCGATCGCCCCCGCCTGGATCACCAGCTGCACCGCCTCCTCGACGGTCATGAAGTACCTGGTGGCGTCGGGGTGGGTGACGGTCATCGGGCCACCCCGCTCGATCTGGGACTGGAACGTGGTCAGCACCGATCCCCGGCTGCCCAGGACGTTCCCGAAGCGCACCGAGACATAGGGGCTTCCCGTGGCATGGGCGACGTACGCGGTGAGGCGCTCCCCGATGCGCTTGGAGTTGCCGAGGACGCTCGCCGGATCGGCGGCCTTGTCGGTGGAGATGTTGACGAATCGCTCGACGCCCGCCGCCACCGACGCCTCCAGCAGGTCGAGCGTGGCCCAGACGTTCGTCTTCACCGCCTCGACCGGGTGGCGCTCGAGCAGGGGCAGGTGCTTGAGGGCGGCGGCGTGGAACACGACCTCCGGTCGGCGCTCGCCGAGCAGGCGCCCGACTGCGGCGGCGTCGCGGATGTCGAGCAGCACCAGGTCGGGCGAGTCGAGCAGGGCCCGCCCCTCGATGGAGAGCTGGACGGCGTGGAGGGCGGACTCGTCGCGGTCGACCATGATCAGCTCGGAGGGGGCGAAGCAGTAGATCTGCCGGCAGAGCTCCGAGCCGATCGACCCGCCCGCACCGGTGACGAGCACCCGCCGCCCGGTGAGATAGCCGGCGATGCTCTCGAGGTCGGTCTCCACCTCGTGGCGTCCGAGGAGGTCGGAGGTGGTCACGTCGCGGATGTCGCCGACGCCGACCTGGCCGCCGAACAGCTCTCGCACCGGGGGGAGGACCTTGAGGTCGAGCCCGGCGGTGGTCGCCACCTCGCTGAGCTCGGTGACGAGCGACGCCCCTGCGCTGGGGATGGCGATGAGCAGCACGTCGGCGTCGTGCTCGGCGGCGGCCCGGCTGACCGCCGCCCGGGTCCCGACGACGGGCACGCCCATGATGCGGAGGTTGCGCTTGGCCGGGTCGTCGTCCAGCAGGGCGACCGGCAGGTAGGGGCTGTCCGGGTCGCGCAGCATGGCGGCGATGACCTGGGCTCCTCCTTCCCCGGCGCCGAACACCAGCAGGCGTTGGAGATCGGCACCGGTGGGCCGCCGGCGCCGCTCGAGCCCGAGACGCCAGGCGTAGCGGACGCCGGCCATGAGCACGAGGGCGGCCAGCCCCCCGGCGATCGGGACGCTCCGGGGGACGAGGGTGTCGGGGACCTGCACCCAGAGGTTGGCGAGGAACACCACGCCGGTCGTGACGACGGTCGCCCACACCAGGGCGGCGACCTCCTCGAAGCTCCCGAAGCGCCAGCGCCCGGTGTAGAGACCGGCGCTCAGGCCGGCGACGACCTGGGCGAGCACCGCCAGGGGGACGATGGCGAGAAGGCCGCCGAAGTCGCCCGCCGACGGGCGCAGGTCGAAGCGGAACAGCAGGGCGACCAGCAGGGCGAGGACCCAGGCGACGGAGTCCAATGCGATCTGGATCGCCGTGCGATGGCGCTCCAGGAGCCTGAACAGCCTCGCCTCACGCGCCTCGGCGCTCGGGCCGTCACCGCCCACCGCGGTCATCCGGGCGATGGTACCGGGCCGAGTCCGGGCCGAGCCGCCAGGTCGAGGCAGCGGTTTCCGTGCCCACAGCGTCTAGCATCGAGCGCCATGGGTCGGTGCCATGAGTTTGGGCTCCAGATCCACGACGGCTGTGGGCATGCAATGGTGGCGGGCGACACCTCTTGCGCCTGCCCGGAGTGCGGCGTGGTGTGCGGTGGGCGGTTCGCCGGCTGTCCCGACGTCTGGGCGCGAGGGCCCCAGCCAGTCGTCGCCGCCCTAGAGAACGCCCGCGGGGCGGCGAGAGACGACCCCGGAGACGCCCGGCGGCGGCGCCCGGCGTCGGCTGCGGTCGTCCGTACGCCGGCCGTGGTGGGCGCGGATCAGCCTGCCGCGCAGCCTGCGGCGGTCGCCGGCAGGCCGGTGGCCGCGGTGGCCGTGCGCAACGGGCCCTCCCGCCGGGAGGTCGAGGCGGCCAGAGCAGAGGCGCGGCGGGCGGCGGGCGCTCCGGTCCGCGGCCAGCAACCGCCGCGTAGGGATGCCGAGGCCCGCCCGGCGCCGGCGGTCGACAACGGCGGGACCTCGCCGCCCACCCCCGGAGCGCCCGGCGGAGGTGGCGGTGAAGCTCGCCAGCCCGCCGCCACCGCGGCGGCCAAGCAGTGGCTCGAGGGGTCGTTCTCGGGTCTGCACGAGGAGCTGCGGGCCTTGCGAGCAGGGCTCGAACAGCAGCAGGCGGCCATGGCGGAGCTCATGCGCCGTATCGACGAGCAGCAGGCGCGCTCGGCCTCGACTCTCCTCGTCGGCGGCGAGGGCGCCCCGGTGACGGCGGAGTCGCTTCCCACCCTCATCGCCTCGACGGTGACCGAGCAGGCCCGGGCGATGGAGGAGCGGACGACTGCCGCGCTCATGGACGTCGTCAGCCGGGCGTTCGAGGCGAGCGAGCGGCGGGCGGCGGCGGCGGTCGACCGTGCCGTTGCCCAGGCCATGCAGGCGAGCGAGGAGCAGGCAGCCGCCGCCCTCGGCGTCGCCGTCAGCCGGGCGGTGCTGGCCAGCGAGGGGGTGGCGGCGGCGGCCGTCAGCGACGCGGTCACGCGGGCGGTGGAGGCGAGCGAGGAGCGGGCGGCGGCGGCGGTCGGCGAGTCCGTCACCCGGGCGGTGCTGGCCAGCGAGGGTCTCCCCGGGATGGTCGGCGACGCGGTGAGCGTCGCCGTGCAGGCGAGCGAGCAGCGCACCGCGGCGGCGGTGGAGAAGGCCGTCACCCGGGCTGTCCGCACGAGCGAGGAGCAGGCGTTCGCCGCCTTCGGGGAGGCCCTCACCCAGGTGGTGCGGACCAGCGAGGAGCTCCCCGGCACGGTCGGCGAGGCGGTCGTCCGGGCGGTCGACGCCACCGCCGAGCGCACGGCCGATGCCGTCGCCCGGGCCGTCTCCGAGGCGTTGCGGGCGAGCGAGGAACGTGCCTTCGCCACGTTCGCCGACGCCATCAACCGGGCGGTCGAGGCCAACGAGGAGCTTCCCGGCATGGTCGGCGACGCCGTCACCCGGGCGGCGAGGGCGGGCGAGGAGCGCACGGCCACGACCGTCGCCGAGGCGGCGACGCGCGCCATGCGGGCGAGCGAGGAGCGCACGGTGACGGCCGTGAACGAGGCCGTCGGCCAGGTGCTGGAGACGTCGCGGAATCTCCCCGAGGTGGTGGGCCAGATGGTCCTGCGGGCGGTGGCCCAGAACGACGAGGCCCGCCTGCACCCTGCCCGGATCGAGGCCGAGGTGCGGGCTCAGCTCGCCACCGAGCAGGGCACCGGCGCGGTGGTCGCCGCCATCGCCACCCAGGCCGCCAGCCAGTCGCTCCGCTCGGAGATCGCCGGGCAGCTGCCCAAGGCCCTGGAGCGGGTCTCCGCCGACGCCGACGCCCGCATGCACGAGCTGCTCGAGCGCATGGAGAAGCTGGTCGCCCGGGCCGTGCGGGCCGGTGCCCGCGGCGGGCAGACCGCCCTCCCCGAGGTGGGAGCGGTCGCTCCGGCGCCGCCGACCGCCCCGGCCCGGCCGGCGACCCGCGCCAAGCCGGCCACCCGCACGGCCAAGACCGCCACCCGCGCCCGTCAGCCCCAGAAGGCGGCGCGCACCTCGTCCCAGGCCAGCCGACCCTCACGGAGAAGCTTGGGCTCCTGACCGGTGCAGTCGACCACGGTCGACGGCCGCCCGTGGCACGGTCCCCCGTCCAGCACGACGGGAACGGCACGGCCGAAGACCTCCGCCACCTCGGCGGCGGTGGTGAGGGTGGGTTCCCCGTGCAGGTTGGCGCTGGTCGTCGCCAGCGGACCGGCCCGCTTGGCCAGGGCGCGGGGGACCACGTGACCGGGGCAGCGAACACCCACGGTGGCCTCGTCCTCGCCGAGGTCGGCGCCGAGGTCGGGACGGCTCGGGAGCACGATCGTCAGGGGCCCGGGCCAGAAGCGCTCGATGAGCCGCATCGCGCCGGCGGGGACGGCGGTGGCCAGGAGGAGCACCTGCTCGAGCCCCGTCACCAGCACAGGGAGGTTGACCTCGCGCGGCCGGCGCTTGGCCGCGAACAGGCGGTCGGTGGCACCGGGACGGAACGGGTCCACCGCCAGCCCGTACACGGTGTCGGTGGGGATGCCCACGGGCCGGCCCTGTGCCAATGCCCGCACGGCCTGGTCCAGCGCGTCGTCGGGAGGGGGGTCGCCGAGCGCCGGCAGCAGCGTGGTGCTCACGCTCAACGCCTCGCCAGCAGCACCCGGGGTCTTCCCGCCAGGTCGGGCCGCACCTCGGCCAGGGCGAAGCCGGCGGCGCCCGCCCGCTCGAGCGCCGCCTCCGCCTGAGCCGGCGCGATCTCGAGGGCGAGGGCCCCAGACGGCGCCAGCCAGTCGAGGGCCCCGGCCAGGATGGTCTCGATCGCCTCCAGGCCGGTCGGGCCGGCCCGCAGCGCGCCGACCGGCTCCCAGTCGGCGACCTCGGGGGGGAGTACCTCGCCAGCGGCGACGTACGGCGGGTTGGAGACGGCGAGGTCGACGTTGCCGCGGAGCTCCGCGGGCAGGGCCTCCCACCAGGAGCCCTGCACCAGCCGGACCCGGGGGGCGGTCCGTGAGCCCAGGCCGGCCAGGTTGGCCCGGGCGACGGCCAGCGCCTCCGCCGACGCGTCGGTGCACCAGACCGTCGCCCCCGCCACCTCGTCGGCGACCGACAGCCCCAGGGCCCCCGAGCCCGTTCCCAGGTCGACCACCATCGGCCGCCGGCCACCCTGGCGCCGCAGCTCGGCCACCGCGACCTCCGCCACCACCTCGGTCTCCGGTCGGGGGATGAGCACCCGGCGGTCGACGAGCAGGTCGAGCCGGCGGAAACGCCAGCGCCCCAGCACGTACTGGAGGGGCTCACCGGCGGTCCGGCGCCCGACCATCCTGTCGACGAAGACGGCGGCGCGCAGTGTCGCCGGCTCGTCGATGTGGCACCACAGCTCGGCGCCCTCCCAGCCGGTGGCCCGCTCGAGCATCCACCGGGCCTCCGGCGCCGAGCCCAGGCGGGACTCGGTGTCGCGCAGCAGCCACCGCCACGAGCGCGCCGGACCGTCGTCGCCGCGAGCTGCCGTCACCCTGCCTCGGCCAGCTGGCGCGCCCGCTCGTCGGCGATCAGGGCGTCGGTGAGCTCGTCGAGCTCGCCCAGGAGGATCCTGTCGAGCTTGTGGAGGGTGAGGGCGATGCGGTGGTCGGTGACCCGGTTCTCCTTGAAGTTGTAGGTGCGGATCTTCTCCGACCGGCCGCCCGCGCCGATCTGCCCTCGCCGGGTCTCGGACATCTCGGCCGCCCGACGCTCCTCCTCGAGCTTGAAGAGGCGGGCCCGGAGGACCTGCATGGCCTTGGCCCGGTTCTGGATCTGGCTCTTCTCGTCCTGCATGGCCACGACGATGCCCGTGGGCAGGTGGGTGATGCGCACGGCGGAGTCGGTCGTGTTGACCGACTGCCCCCCGGGGCCGGTCGAGCGGTAGACGTCGACCTTGAGGTCCGCCTCGTCGACGTGGACGTCGACCTCCTCGGCCTCGGGAAGCACGCTCACCGTCGCCGCGCTCGTGTGGACGCGCCCTTGGGACTCGGTGACCGGCACCCGTTGCACCCGGTGGGGACCGGCCTCGTGCTTCATCACCGTCCAGACGCCCTCGCCCCGCAGGATGAACGTGATCTCGTTGACACCGCCCCGATCCGAGGGGTCGACGTTGAGGACCTCGAGCCTCCAGCCCCGCCGCTCGGCGTAGCGGCTGTACATGTCGAACAGGTCCTTGGCGAACAGGTTCGCCTCCTCACCGCCCTCCGCCCCGCGGATCTCGACGATGACGTTCTTCTCGTCGTTGGGGTCGCGCGGCAGGAGCAGGGCGCGCAGCTCGTCCTCCAGGGCGGCCACCGAAGCCTCGGCCTCGTCGATCTGGGCGCGGAGGAACTCCCGGTCGGGGCCGGAGGAGTCCCCGAGCATCTCCTTGGCCGTCGCCAGGTCGTCGAGGCTCGCCCGGTACCGGCGGTGGGTGGTGACGATGGGCTCGAGCTGCTTGGCCCGCCTGGCCAGGGCGATCGAAGCCTGGTGGTCGGATGCGACCTCCGGGTTGGCGAGGTCGGAGAGGACGTTGGTGTACTCCTCGTCCAGGCGCGCCAGCCGGTCCTCGAACACACGGTCAGGGTACCGACCGGTGATGCCTCCGGACGCGCCGTCGCCGGTGTGCGGGGCGCTGGCCCCGAGCGCTACCGGGCGCGGTGGCGGCCGAAGTTGGGGCGACGGACGCGGGTGAGCACGACGATCCCGGTGCCGAAGAGGACGGCGCCAGTGGCCAAGACCGCCACGGGGACGAGCGTCGGCGATCCGGTGACGGCGAGGGGTCGCGGCCGGACGACGGGGACCCTCCGGACGATCACGACGACTTCACGCTTGATCACCGGCGTGACCGGCACCTTGATGATGGGCGTGGGAGGGTAGAGCTCCTTGACCGCTGCGCCCGCGGGCGGGGCGACCAGCACCACCGCTGCGGTCAGGAAGGCGACCGCCGTGACCACCCGTCGGATCATCGAACCCCTCACCGCGCCCGGCTCGTCGGCCGATTTGGACATTTTGGCGTGCGGCAGCATAACAGCTGCCCGGTCGATGATGGAACTATCCCTCCAAGAGGCGGTGCCAGAACGACGACCATCCCGAGCGTTCGACCTTTATCCACAGCGACTGCTCTTGCGCCAACGGCATCGCCGCCCGTGCGACGCGGCTTCCTCGCCCCTCGAGGCCGCGGGTGTCGGCGATGCGCCAGCCCTTCGGGACGGTGACGGAGACCTCGACGGCATCGGGCACGACCGTCGGCTGATGGCCCAGGTCGAGGCGGTACCACCCGCCGTCGGCCAGCTGGACCCCGCCCTCGAGCTCCAGCCGGACCGTGCGGGTTGAGTGCGCGGGGATGCTGACGATCGTCGACTGGGCCAGGCGGCCGAGCTCCGGGTGGGTCGTCATGGGCAGGGGCTGACCGTCCAACGTCGCCGACCGGCCGACGAAGGGTGTGTACACCGAGAGGTACGTCCGGTTCTCCCCTGGCGCGAACCGGTCGTCGTACGGGCCGATCACCCCCTCGGGCAGGCCCGCGGGCGGCGCCTGGTTGTCGAGGGCGACCTCGAGACGCCCGGTCACCGGTGCGGGCACGTCCGAGGGATCGAGCGTCACGACGTAGCGCACCCGGCGACGCAGGTAGAAGTCGACCTTGTTGGCGGACAGGTTCTGGTTCACGACCATGACGGAGTCACCCTCGATCGGCGGCACCGCGCCGTCGGCGCCCAGCCGCCGGACCAGCTCCTGCTGCTCTTCGCCGTTCAGGTACACGAGAAGATGGTCGGTCTCGGTGACGCGCGACAGCGACTTCGAGAGGTTCGCCGGGTTCCCGAGGTCCGCCTTGGTGAAGGCCTCGAAGACCAGACGGGACACGCTCCCAAGGAACTCGACACGCTCCTCTTGGACGGGGTAGCGCTCGTACGCCGCCCGAAGGGTGATGTCGACAACGTTGGCGGCGGTCACCGGCTCGTGCCATCCAGGCACCGCGACCGGGCCGGTCAGCTCGAGGAGGGCCGCCAGCCCCAGAGGGTCGACGGCGATCACCCCGTCGACGGGCTGCCCACCCGACTGGGGGTAGAGCTCGCTGATGATGCGGGCCGTCGTCGGGAAGTCGGGCGAGACGTTGACCTGCTGCCAGGTGCCGGCGACGTCGAACCCCTCGTAGCGCTCGAAGAACTCGGGTGAGGCGTTCAGGACGCGCGGGCGGGTCCCACCGTCGTTGAGCTCCTGCAGCCGGCCGAAACGGGTCAGCTGGAACCGGCCTCCTTCGGCCGTCAGCTCTCCCCAGTTGCCTATGAAGCCTCCGGTCGCCCGCAGCTCGGCGTTGTTCTGGAACGCCAGGAAGTACCGCCGGGGCCCGTCCTCTCCCAGGATGCCGGGCAGCAGCCGCGTGGCTTGGGCGGCCCGATCGGCCAACTCCGCGTCCCGTACGAGCCGGTCGGAGAGGTCGTCGACCGCCCGCTGAAGGGGCGGGAGCAGGTAGGGGTGATCGACGTCGAGCATCCGGTCGCGCGAGGCGCGGAGGATCTCGGCCGCCTCTTCCAGCGCCGGTTCGAGGCGCCGGAGGGCATCGAGGGAGACGCCGCCGTTCTGGACGCGGAGCTGCGATACCTCGGCGACCGCCGCCAGCCGGCCACCGGTGGCGGCGAGCCGCTCGGCGGTCGACACCAGCGTCCGGGACGCTCGGAGGTTCGACGCCAGGCCCGGGACGGCGAGTCCGAGCGAGACCAACGGCGCCTCCAACCGGCGGCGGGCCTGGCGAAGGAACACGCCGGCGCGCTGGAACTCGGTCGCTGCCTGACTGCCGTCCCCCTGGGCCACCAGGGCGAGCGCACGCTTGGCCAGCACCGCCCCGTCCCGTGCCGCCGCCTCGGCGCGGGCCATCGCCAACATGGCCGGGCCGGCCAGCACCATCACGCCCACGAGGCCGCCGACCACGGCGGGGGCGAGCCAGCGGGGCAGGCCGACCACGGGCTCCCGGTACACCTTCACGCCGCTGGTGGCGGTGCTCACCCCCAAGAGCAGGACGACCGCCCCGGCGGCCCCGAGCCACAGCGGGATCACCCTGCGCCCGACCAGCACAGCCAGCGTCGCCAGACCGGCCTCGACGCCCACGAGCGTCCACACCGCGACACCCGGTGAGAGCCCACGGGCGACGAGCCGGTGCGAGAGGTGGTCGCGGCCACCGATGGACACGCGGCGGCGGCGCCGCAGCCGGCCCAGGGTGACGGTGGCGGTGTCCAGGATGGGAAGGGCCAGCAGGATCACCGGGATGGCGAAGCTGGCCGGTGGGTCGAGGTTGGGGTCGACGTTGATCGTCAGCACCGCCAGGACGAAGCCCAGGAAGAGGCTCCCGGTATCGCCCATGTAGATCGACGCCGGACGCCGGTTGTAGACGAGGAAGCCCAGGCAGGCCCCCAGGAGGGCGGCCGCCACCCCCGACGTCGTCTGCTGGCCGTTCAGGATGGCCAGGAGGAAGATCCCGACGGAGGCCGCCGCGGTGACACCGGCGGCCAACCCGTCCATGTTGTCGAGGAGGTTCAGGGCGTTCGTGATGCCGACGATCCACAGGAGGGTGAGGCAGATGTCGACGGCGGCGACACCGGTCGCCGGTATGCGCACTCCGGAGGCGACGGCGAGGCAGGCGGTGCCGAGCTCGAGGAGGAGACGTATCCTGGGATCGACGGTGCGGCGGTCGTCGACCAACCCGACGATGCCGAGGACCATCGCACCGAGGGCGATCACGGCGCCTTCGGACCCCACCCGCGACGTGAGGAGGAGCCCGAGCAGCACGCCGGCGATCAGCCCCACGCCCCCGAGATAGGGGACGGGACGGACGTGGCTCTTGTGGGCGGCCGGCTGGTCGACGAAGCCGGTGGAGAGGGCCAGGCGGCGAAGGAGCGGGACGCCGAAGACGGTGAGGGAGACGGCGGCCAGGAAGGCGGGGGCCCAGGCGGGACCCACTGCTAGCTCAGTCCGGCCGTGGCTCCGGCAAGTTCGGCTCGGGCTTCGACGATCGTCTCGGCGAGGATGTCGTCGAGGGTACGACGGGGAGACCATCCGGTGAGACCGCGGACCTTGCCGATGTCCGGGACGCGACGGCGCATGTCCTCGAACCCCGCGACATAGGCCTTCTCGTAAGGCACGAGCTCGATCGGCGACGAGCTCTCCGCCGTCTCCAGGATGCGCTGGGCGAGCTCGAGGATCGACACCTCCTCTTGGGAGCCCAGGTTGAAGCACTCCCCGTGCGTGCGCGGGTCGTCGATCAGGCGGAGGAGCCCGTCCACGACGTCGAGGACGTGGCAGAAGCACCGCGTCTGCCGGCCGTCGCCGTAGACCGTCAGCGGCTCCGCCCGCACGGCCTGGCGCACCAGGCGCGGTATGACCATCCCGTAGGCAGGGCTCTGGCGCGGCCCGACCGTGTTGAACAGCCGGGCGACGGTGGTCGCCAGGCCTCGCTCCCGGTGGTAGGCGTAGGCGAGGATCTCGTCGACGACCTTCGCGGTGCTGTACGCCCAACGGGCCACGCTGGGGGAACCGAGGAGGCGGTCGGCGTCCTCGACCAGGGGAACCCCTCCGTTGCCATTCTTCCCGTAGATCTCCGACGTGCTGGCCAGGAGGATGCGGCGGCGGTACCGGTGAGCGGCCTCGATCACCGTCTCGGAGCCGCGGATGTTCGTGGTGAACGAGCGCAGCGGCTTCTCGACGATGAGCTGCACGCCGACCGCGGCAGCCAGGTGGACGACCACATCGCTCTCGTGGACGAGCTCGTCGACCAGGAGATCGTCGAGCACCGAACCGTGCACGAAACGGAAGTTGGCGTGCTGACCGACGGCGTCGAGGTTGCGGAGCCGACCGGTGGACAGGTTGTCGAGGGCGATCACCAGGTCGCCCCGCGCCAGCAGGGCCTCGACCAGGTGCGACCCGATGAACCCTGCGCCGCCTGTGACGAGATACGTCCGCCGCGTCGACCCGGATTCGTTGAGCACCTGCCCTTTCCCCAGTCTCCTCGTTACCTAGCCCGCTGCGAGAACTGTTGAAACATCTGAAAACCTGGGCCGGGTTCCTCGATCCGATGCGTGCCGATCAGCGCGTGCGCTGCGACTCGCTCGAAGGTTCCCTCTCGTCCTGGCCGTTGCCCGATCCGGTCAACGAGTCAGAACGCGGCCTTCTGCCGCGACCGTCAGGCGCGTAGTAGTAGCCGTACGTGTAGCCATAGGCGCTCTCGGCCGGCGCGTTGTTGAGCACCGCGCCTACAAGAGGAGCGCCGACCTGACGCAATACCTCGAGGGTACGAGACATCTGCTTGCTAGTGGTCGCCCCGGTGCCGACGACCAAGAGGGTGCCGTCGACCTTCGCCGAGAGGACCGCGGCGTCGGTCACAGGCAGGACGGGCGGGCAGTCTATGAGGACGGTGTCGGCATAACCCTCGAGCCCGCTGAGGACCTCGGACGCCCGCGCCGACGACAGGAGCTCCGACGGGTTGGGGGGAAGCGGCCCGGAGGCGAGGAGCCACAACCGGTCGTCGTCGGGGTTCACCCGCTGCAGCGCGGCCGACAGCGGCGCCTCGCCCAGGAGGACCGACGTGAACCCGACGTTGTTCGACAGCCCGAAGAACTCGTGAAGCCGAGGCCGCCGCAGGTCGCAGCTGACCACGACCACACGTTCACCGGCTCGAGCGAGGACCACCGCGAGATTCGCGGTGGTTGTCGTCTTCCCCTCGCCCGCCCGTGGACTCGTGACCTGGATCGTGCGCAGCGGCCGGTCGACGGCGAGGAATCGGATCGAGGTCCGGAGGGTGCGATAGGCCTCCGCGGACGGTGATGCCGGCTCGCTCAGCGAGACGACCCGCGGCTTCTCCCTGTCTCGCCAACCGCTGACCGACGGGATGATCGCCAGCACGGCGACGTCGGGGGCGGCGCGCTCGAAGTCGTCCTTGCTCTTGATGGAGTCGTCGAGGTGCTCGAACAGGAACGCCAGTGCGATGCCGAAGACGAGCCCGAAGCCGAGCGCAAGAAGCCCGTTCCTGACCGGCCTCGGCTCCACCGGCTCCTTCGGGACGTTGGCGCGGGTCA
Organism: Acidimicrobiales bacterium; assembly: GCA_036260255.1. GTDB lineage: Bacteria > Actinomycetota > Acidimicrobiia > Acidimicrobiales > AC-14 > DASZJY01. Next base: position 14,828 of record DATAAF010000062.1, read on the forward strand.
CCACCTCGGCGCCCGGGCTCCTCAGGTCGAGGTTGATCTGGATCTGGTCGAGCTGCTGCCGTAGGGGCACCTGTTGGCTGAGCAACGAGTCGCGGTCCCGCTGGACCGTGTTCCGCTGATCGCACGCCGGCGTCGGAACGTTCCCGCAGGGCGGGAGAGACGCAAGCTGCGCCCCGAGCTCGTCGATGCGCTTCCTGAGCTCGTCGACTCTCCCCTGGAGCTCGCGGATGGTCGCCTGCAGCTCGTCGGCGGTCTGCTTGAGCCGATAGCCGATGTAGGAGTCGACATAGCCGTTGGTGAGCTCGGCCGCGTCGTTCGGCGACGCGCTGCGGACGGACACTTCGACGACCGACGTCGCGCCCACCTGCCTGAGGGAAGGCCTGGGCGTCACGCCGAGCCTCTCCCGGGCGGCGGCCAGCACCGGCTCGCTCCGCATGACCTCGATCTCGGTCTCGACGGCCGACGCATTGAGGTCGGGGGGGCCCTCGGTCAGCGGCGACTGCCGCTGCTTGAGGAGAACTCGCGCCTTGCCCTCGTACACCTCGGTCTGCAGGAACGACGTCACCAGAGCGCAGACGACAGCTACGGCGACGGTCAAGATGACGACGCCCTTCCGGCGCCGGAGCGCCGAGAGGTAGTCGCGAAGCTCTGAATCCGCCTGTTCGCCTATGGGCACCGGACGATCTTATCCGCGGTCATCGCGCGCCGTGACCGCGGTCGCGGTGGCATAGAAGGGACCTCTCGGCGTATTGCCGCTCGCAATGGCGGGCCGGCGGACCGAGAGGCCGAGGGCGATCAGGGGAAGGAGCAGGACGACGACCTGTTGCCGCTCGCGAAGGACCGTCCCGAAGTTGCCGATGGAGAGAGAGAGCAGGAGGCTGGTGGCCACGGCCGGCATGAGAAGGACGAGACTTCGGCGGCGGACCAGTCGGCGCCCCGCCCGAAGGCCGGCCCACAGGCTCGGCAGGAGCCACCACCAGATCACCATCTCGGGCACGACGGCCAGCTGGCGGGCACTCCGGATCTGCCAAGGGAAGGGACCGAGAACGAAGTTGAACAGGCCCCGTGGAAGGTAGGAGACGGCGGCCAGAGGTGTGGAGACGTCGGCATCGGCGTCGAAGCCGCTGCCTGCGGTCGTCGCCAACTCCTTGCGAACGACATCCGCCTCCTTCAGGTCGGCGTTGACCGCCGCCCGGTACCCGGAGTAGCCGAGGCCGAGGGCGACGAGAACGGCCAGCAACGACGCCCCTCCCAGCCCGGCGCCCAGACCGCTCAGTAGGCGGCCCTTGCCGAGCGCCATCCCGAGCACCAACCCGGCGGCGATCACCAGCGCCACCCACGCCCGGAAGGTGAAGAGGACGGCGAGCGACGCGGCCACGCCAACGAGGGAAGCGAGCGACGCCCGTTCGGTCAGTCGAATGGCGCAGTTGGCGGCAACCGCTACCAGGAGGCCGATCCCCGCCTCCTTCAGCAACTGTGACCACCAGAGGAGGCAACCGGGTAGGAGAACGGCGAGCGGCGCGACGTAGCGGGCCGCTGAAGGCCCGTAGAGACGGCGCGTCGTGTCCGTCACGACGGGGACGATGGCCGCGGCGAACGTGGCGTTCACGGCCAGCCCGGCCACGGCGTGTGGCCCGAGCAACCAGTAGATCCCGCCGAGGAGGTAGTAGAAGCCCTCCTTGCCGGGCGCCAGCCGGGGAGCAGGGCCGCCGGACTCCCAGTAGGTGACCAGGTACTTCGCGACCCGGTCGTACGTCCCGGCGTCGGGCGCGAGCACGTATCGCGTCAGGGGGCCGCTCACGCTGTTGAGGAAGAGCCCCAACGCGAGATGCGCCAGGAAGCCGAACATCGTCCACCGGAGGAGCCGCCGCTGATCGGCGACGTCGCTCGCCATGCCGCGTACCAGCACCGCGAGGACGAGGACGCCGAGGGCCGTCGGCCCGAGAAGGGCCAGCACCCCGTCGAACAGCGCCGCCAGAACGCCCAGCGCCAGACCGGCGAGCACGCCGGCGGCGGCCTGGCGGGCGCGCGGCGACGTCGTCGGAGCCGTCGGAGCCGTCATCGGCGATCACCCTAACGAGGGCGCAGCGCCACCCGTGAACGCGACGACGCGCCGAGCAGGTCGGCGTAGAGTTCCCCGACCTCCCGGAGCAAGCGGTCGTGGCCGAACCTCCGCCAGACGTGCTCCCGACCGGCTTCCCCCATCCGGCGTTGTGCCGCCGGGTCGTTCAGCAGCTGACGCAGGGAGTCGGCGAGCTGCGCGCTGTCCCCCGGTGCGGCGAGGAGGCCGGTTGTCCCCGGCACGACGACGGTCCTCACCCCCCCGACGTCGGTGGCGACGACGGGGCGAGCGGCCGCCGACGCCTCGATCAGGGCGACCGGTGTTCCCTCGTTGCGGCTGGGCAGCGCCACCACGTCCAGGTCGGCGACGGCGCTCGGCATGTCTTCCCACCAGCCGGTGAAGTGCACGCGGCGGGCCAGCCGGAGCTCGCGCGCCCGTTGCTCGAGGGTGGCGCGGAGCTCGCCGTCGCCGATGACCGCGAGATGCGCCTCGGGTAGTCGACTCATGGCATTCAGGAGGGTGGCGTGATCCTTGATCGGGACCAGCCGCCCGATCACGCCGACCAGAGGGGTGGTCGTCGACAGACCCAGACGCGCACGGAGCCGGCCGCTGGGCTGGTCGACGGCAAGGAATGCCTCCAGGTCCAACCCCACGGGGATGACGTGGAACTGGCTCGGCCGCCCGATCCCGGCGGCGAGCACCTCGTCGCGGATCTCCGGGCTCACCGCCACCAGGGCGTCCGTCCGGCGGGCGAGCATACGCTCGGTCTCGATGATCGCTCGCCGAGCCCGCGGACCGAAATACCCGTCGAGCACATGTCCGTGGAACGTGTGGACCGTGCGCGGCCGCGGCCGCGTGCTCCATGCCGCGAGCCGGCCGACCGCGCCTGCCTTGGCCATGTGGGTATGGATGAGCGCCGGACGACGCTCGGCAAGGAGTCGCCGGACAGTCGCCACCGCGTGGGCGTCGGCTGCGGGTTGCAAGGGCCGGACGAGCGGGACGCGGACCACCGGGACCTCCGGGTCCGTCAGCTCCCCCTCGGTCGGTGCCGGCTTACCGGCGGCCAGGATGGTCTGGTAGTGGGGTTCCAGCCCTCGCGTGAGCAACAGGGCGTGGCGCGCCGGTCCCCCGATGTTCATCCGCGTGATGAGACGCATCACCCGGGGCCGGTCCAGCGAACCGGTGACGGAGCTGCCCCCCATCGGAGCGACGATAACGGAACGAGCTCGAGCCCAAACCCGGCGACCGACCCGGCGACGACCACGGCCGTCGTCATGAGGTTCCCTCCCCTCACGTACTTGACCGTCGACTCGATGGCAGAGGGAGTGGGCCGGTCCCAGGTCGTGGCCTACGTCGAGCGGCTCGCCGCGCGCGGGATGGAGGTCATCCTCCATTCCTTCGAGAAGCAGGCTCCCGACGAGGCGGTGGCCAGGCGGCTCGGAGCCGCCGGGGTCAGATGGCGCCCGCACCGGTTCAGGGAAGGCGGTTCGGTCGCCGGCCTCGGCCGGGTAGTGCAAGGGGCGCTGTGCCTCGCCGGTGCCGAGCTGGTCCACGCCCGCAGCGACCTGGCTGCTGCGTCGGCCCTCCTCGGCCGATGCGATACTTGGATCTGGGACATGCGCAGCTTCTGGAGGGAGCAGCGCATAGCCCTCGGCCTCTTGTCTCCCACCTCACCCCAGGCCCGGTTGCTGCGAGACGTCGAGGCCCGCTCCGCTCGGTCGAGCAGCGGCATCGTGACGTTGTCGCAGGCCGCAGTCGACGAGCTCGCCCGGAGGCATGGGGAGGAGCTCCGGCCGAAGACCCGGGTCGTCACGACATGTGTGGACCTCGACCGGTTCACGACGTCCGACCTCCCGTCCTCTCGAGGGCTCCGGTTCCTGCTCGCCGGGACGGTCAACACGCTGTACGACGTGCCCACCATGGCCCGGCTCGTCGATCGGGTCCGGGCCAGGCGACCAGCCGACCTGACTGTCCTAACCCCCGGCCCCACGACGTGGGAGCCCCTGTTCCGCTCGGTCGGGGCGACTCTGACGTCGAGCGTCGCCGAGGCCATGCCGGACCATGTGCGGCAGCACCACCTCGGGTTGAGCGTGCTCCGCCCCGAGTGCGGGGTGAGCAGTCGGGCGGCCACACCCACCAAGATCGGGGAGTTCCTGGCCGGCGGCCGCCCAGTGGTCGTCAGCGGCGGCCTCGGCGACATGGACGACCTGCTGGCGCGCCACGACTGCGGTGTGGTGGTGACCGACCGCTCCGAGACCGGCCTCGAGAAGGCGGTCGACGAGATAGAACGGCTGGTCGACGACGACGGCACCCCCGCTCGCTGCCGGGCGCTCGCCGAGGACCACTTCGACATCGACAAGGGTGTCGCCGCGCTTCTCGCCCTCTACCGTGACGTCCTCACGTCTCCGGGCCTCGATCGGCCGCCGCGATCCTCCGGGCGACGATGGTGAGACCGGCATAGCCCGACACCGACTCCACCCGCAGGCCCGCCCGCTGGAACCACGGCTCGACGTCGGCCCAGGCGTAGCGCCGCTCGACCGGAGCGCTCAGGCGGTCGAACGTGTCGAGCCACAGGGTGCGCACGGGGCGGCCCCGGTACGTGGCGAGGGGCAGCCCGGAGAGCTTGCTGCTCCCCACCCTTTGGCCGAGCCGGCCGGGGACGACGAAGGCGCCGTACAGAGCGGCGGCGATCGGCACGCTCAGGAGGCGCAGAAGCGGATGAGGAACGCGGACGGTGAGCTTCCGCAGGCCCGTGGCGGCGCGCAGGCAGGTGGCCCGCAGGCCCCGGCCCTGAGGCTGGCTGTACAGGTAGACCAGGAGGATCCCGTCGGGGGCGAGCAGCCGGGCGAGGGCGTGGAACCCCGCCTCCGGGTCGGCGAGATGGTGGAGGACGCCCAGGCAGCTGACGAACCCGAAGCTTTGGGCGGCGAAGGGGGGTCGGCGCAGGTCGGCCCTGACCGCCACCACGTTCCCGAGGTGGGCGAGGTGCCGGGCGGCGACGGCAATGGCGTCGGACCCGTCGAGGGCGACCATGGCTTCGAGGTGGCGCGCCGTGAAGCGCGTGTAGCGCCCCTTCCCGCAGCCGGCGTCGAGTCCTACCCGGCCCCGCAGCTCGGCCAGCGAGACGTCCGCGAAGTACTCCTTCCAGAACTCCTCGTCCTCGGGGCGCAGCTCGGCAAAGCGGGTCCATTCGTAGCCGAAGCTGTCGAAGGTGCGGGCGGTGACGTCGTCGCCGGCGACGGTGGAGGCGTCGAGGTAGCCGTCGCGGGTGAGGAGCCGGTGGCCGTTCCCGCAGGAAAACCCCCCGTCCTCCTCGACGACTCGATCAGCGCACTCCGGACAAAGGAGCCGCTCGAGGATCGCCGACGGCATCATCGGGGACGCACCGGCCCGGCCGGCCCCGCCGCGGTTGCCGTCACTCGACCGAGACCGTGATCGTGGTGGAAGCCGACTTCCCGAAGGAGTTGTACAGCGTCACCGTCAGCGTGTGAGGCCCCTTGCCGACGGTCGCGGTGTCCCACATGTAGTCGTAGCTCGGGCCGTTGTCGGTCTTGACGACGGAGCCGTCGATCCGGAACTCGGCCCGCCGGAGGTTGTCGCCGCTGGCCGTCGCCTTGACGGGGACGGTGCCGGACACCTTCGACCCGTCGGCGGGGGAGGCGATCGCGACGGTCGGCGGCGCGTCGTCCGGCTCAGGGAGCGGCGGGAACGGGCCCAGGGCCTCGCGAGGGACCTGGGTGACGTTGGTCGAGGCGGCATCCATGGCGAGATCGCGGCCGAAGCCTCCCCTTTCGCCTCCGATCCCCCGGTTGCCGTGCACGTTGACGTGGTCGGACCGCTCGACGCGTACGACCGCCGTGCTGTCGATGCCGCAACCGCCACTGTTCTTGGCGACCGTGTTGCCCTCGATACGGACGTGCACCGCCTGCGAGATGGCGATCCCGTCGCTCGAGGTCCTCAGCTGATTGTCTCTGATCAGGAAGTTGTTCCGGCGAATGTCGTCGGTTCCCGGCTTGATGTAGACGGCCGGGTAACAAGTCGAGGGCTCCGCTTCGACGACGTTCCCGGTGACTTCGAGGCCACCGCCCCGGCCCGCCTCCTCCGCCCCTGTGTAGGCCACCATGGCGTAGTGGTACCTACCGAACCGGTTGTTCAGGATTCGGACGTTCCGCGAGGACATGCAGTCGTCGTCGGTCTCGAGGTCGATGGCGTTGTCGAAGATGTCACCGAAGTAGGAGTTCTGGATGGTGACCCCGTCGCCGTGAGTGATGCTCACCGTCCGCCCGGCGTTGAAACCGTGGAAGCGGTCGACGAGGATGTCGCGACTCGGAGGGACGACACAGAAGTCCCTCGGCCGGAGGTCCGGCCCGACGGCGAGAGCGTCCCCGACGGTGTCGAACGACCGGCTGTCGAGCAGCCTGGCCCCTTGGACGCTGTCGAACGAGTACCCGTGCTGGCACTGCGAGCGGTAGTCCGGCCACCGGTCGGCGTCGAAGCCCCGGTCGTTCACGCCCCGCACGGTCATGTTCCGCAGCGTGATGTTCCTTCCCCCGGTGATGCGCCAGTTGGCCCGGCAGGTGTCGCCGGGGGTGACCGCCTTGAAGGTCGCGCCGTTGCCGTCGAGGGTGAGGTCGGCCTTGTCCGTCACCACCAGGGAGCCGTCGTGGGCGTAGCACCCTCCGGCGGGGAAGGTGACGATCGAGTTCGGCGGCGCGTCACGGATCACCCGGTTTATGTCCTGCTCGACCGGCCGGGAGCAGTCGGCGGGCAGGGACGCCGGCACCGAGATGACCCTCGGGCCCGCCGGCCTCCCGCCGCCGTCCCGGTTGACGAGGGCACCGACGGCAGCGACGACCGCGCCCACCCCGGCCACGACGAGGAGCACCGCCAGCGCCCGAGAGCGGCGCCCGGGACCAGGCGGCGAGCCGCGGGGCGAGGGTCCCGGACCGGGCTGGGTGGCCTCCACGCGGGCCCAGTGTAAGCAGCCCGTGCATGGCGACGGCCGCGCCCCGTCGGGGTCGCCGCGGTCAGGACCGGCGGAACAGGAGGTGGCGGCCGGGGTACACCCCGTGCCTCTGGACCGTCCCCGAATGGGCGTACTTGGGCCGGTCGACCACCAGCTCGAAGCGGCGCTCGGCGAGGAGGGGCATGAGGTCGCGCTGGCCCCCGGAGCGCTCGGTCGACAGGAGCCGGTCCCCGTTCGGGACGATCATGAGGTGCTCGACCTGGTGGTCGACGAGAAGGTCGAGCCACCACTCGACCGCGCTGCTCGGGCACTCCGAGAAGCTGTGGACGTTCACGGCGACGTCGACCCGTCGCCCCTCGAGGGCTGTCGCCACCTCGTCGAGGGGGATGACCTCGACCCCCTTGGCCTGGCGGAACCGCAGGTAGAACTCGCACAGGAAGGTCGAGAGGGGCACCGCATCTGTGCACAGGTAGGTCAGGTCGAAGGCGCTGGCCGCCCGGTGGGCGAGGCGCCCGTAGCCCGCACCGATGTCCAGGATCGTGGGGTTCGGCAGGCTCGAGAGACCGAGTGACTCCTCGAGGAACGTCAGCTCGGCGACGGAGTCCAGCAGGTCGCGGCTGACCAGCCGTCCGTCGACGTCGTAGGTGTACGCGCCGAACAGGCCGTCTTCCTCCAGCCTGTCCATCAGGCCTTGGGGCGCATGGCGCTCGTGATAGAGGGTGGTCAGTGCGTAATGGACGGGCTGAGTATTGGCCCGCCGCTGCCAGACGTAGGCGTTGTCGCCCCGGAAGTGCCGCAGGTCGACGTGTCCCGCCACGAACTCCTCCGACCACTGCGAGTGGGCCGCGGCCGGGTGGTCCCGGTAGCGCGCCGCCAGGGTGGCGAGCCTCGGGTTGTCGGGCGAGAGCTCCTCGTCGGTGCCCGGCGGTCCGGGCACGGGCGCGTACGACGGCGTCTCCTCCTCCATCCAACGCTCGTAGTTCGACCGGTGCACCAGGGCGAGGTCGACGCGGGCGAGAAGGGCGTCGGCCCCGGCCTTCAGGCGTCTGGTGACTGGGTGCATCGCTCCCCGTTGTCGGCGTGGGATCCGTCGGGCCGCCCAGGGGCACGCCCGATGCGAGCGCGATCGTACCGGGGCCGGATCTGCAGTCGTCCGTCCTCGGGTGGCTTACGATGCCCGGGCGCGGCGAGCGTCGCCAGTCGCGCTGCCCATGGAGGAGCCCCTCGGGTCACGGGAGCCGCGTGATGCGACGAAGGTTGCTGGAGGTCCTGGCCGACCCAGGGACGGGAGAACCGCTCCGCCTCGGATCGGAGACCGGCGACGACCCGATCCTCGAGGGCGAGCTCCTCGGCCCCGGCGGAGCCCGGTACCCGATCGTCGGCGGGGTTCCCCGCTTCACGCCGACCCAGGACTACAGCGGCTCGTTCGGGCTGCAGTGGAACCGCTTCGCGCGCGTCCAGCTCGACTCGGCGACGGGAGCCACCTACTCGAGAAGGCGCTTCGACCAGGAGACGGGGTGGGGCGCCGACGAGCTGCGGGGCAAGTGGGTGATCGACGCCGGCTGCGGGAGCGGCCGCTTCGCCGAGATCGCCGCCTCCTATGGCGCCGAGGTCCTCGCCGTCGACTTGAGCAGCGCGGTCGACGCGGCCCAGTCGAACCTCGGCCACCTGCCCAACGTCCATGTCGTCCAGGCGGACATCCGTGCCCTTCCGTTCCGGTCGGAGGCGATCTCGCGTCTCTACTCGCTCGGCGTCCTCCAGCACACGCCTGACCCTCTCGCCACCGCACGGGCCTTGGTGGAGTTCCTCCCCGCAGGAGCGGAGTTCGCCTTCACGATCTACGCCCGCCGTCGGCGGACGGCGCTGTACTCGAAGTACTGGGTGCGACCCCTCACCCGGCGCCTGCCGCCCGACAGGCTGCTGCGGGGGATCGAGCGGGCCATGCCCGTCGTCTTCCCCGTCACCTCGACCCTCTTCTCCATCCCCCGCCTCGGGCGTCTGTTCCAGTTCGTGATCCCCGTTGCCAACTACGTCGATCGCCGCGACCTGCCCCGCCACGTCCGCTACGACGAGGCGATCCTCGACACGTTCGACATGCTCGCGCCGACGTACGACTCGCCGGTGACCGCCGACGAGGTCGAGCGCGCCCTTTCACCGGTCACCACCAGAGTGGAATTCGCTTCGAGGGTGCCGGTCGTTGTACGGGGCGTCCGAGCCTGAATGTCACCCCGGCCGTCCAAGGGCCCCGGGGGCGTCGGGCTCGGCGGCCGAGCCCGTGGTCACCTTGCCCCTGGCCCGCAGCACGATGGCCCGCGCCCAGCCCGCGAACATGGCCATGTCGATGGTGACGATCACGACGGCCACCCCGACGAAGCGGGCCGGCTGGACGACCCAGGCCAAACTGCGCCCCTCGCGCCGCCGCCAGATCGACCGCGCCACCCTCGCCACCGCGCCCCCCAACGGGACCGCCGCCCATGACCCGTGCCGGACGGCAGCGAGGCCGACGAACGGAAGGGCGAACGCGTAGTAGCGGACGACCTTGTGGTGCCAGTCCCGGTGGCGTCCGGCAAGCACCGCCTCCGCCGAGTACAGGGCGAAGCGGCGGTAGGTCTGGGCCAGAGACGGCCGCAGCTCCCACCGAGCGATGGCCGACGGCGCCCAACCCGTGGAGATACCCAGCGCCTCGACCCGCGAGAAGAAGATCAGGTCCTCGGCCGATCGCCGGTCGGGGAAGCCCCCGACGGCTTCCCACGCGGAACGGTGCACGAGCAGCGACGACGCCGTCGGGCCCCGCACCTTCCCCGCAGGCGTGTCCCGGGGGACGCCGACGTAGGCCAACGACGCACAGAGCTCGAAGAACGTTCTCACCTCGGGCTCGTAGTTGCCGTACACGACCCCCACGCCGGGCTCCCGCCGTACGACCGACACGAGCTGCTCCAGCCAGGGCGGGTCGAGGGCGATGCCCCCGTCGGTGAGGGCGACCCAATCGTGGCGAGCCGCGGCTATCCCGACGTTGCGGCCGCGGCCCGGAGTCGCCGGTCCCGCCTCGATCACGCGGATGCGGTCGTCACGCGCCGCCAGCTGGCGAGCGAGGGCCACCGTTCCGTCCGTGGACCCACCGTCGACGAGGACGATCTCGTCGGGCGGCAACGTCTGTTGCAGCACCGACGCCCACAGACGAGGCAGCGTCCGGGCCTCGTCGCGGAGGGGCACGACCAGCGACACCGACGATCGGGGGGGCGCACCCATGTCAGGACGACGGCCCTCGCTCGGCCCGGTCACTCCCAGCTCGCTCGCGCCGATCGGGGCCCGGCGCGGTGCACGCCGTGCATGCTATAGGGGAGGGCGCAACATGAGGGCCGGGCGGGCCGCGCCGAAGAGAGAGCTCTTGTCTGATGCATCATCCGATCTCTTCTTGGCGGCGGGTCCTGAGGCGGCCACTCTTCCGCCTGCTGGCCGCCCTGACGGCGCTCTTGCTGATCGTCGCCATCACCTTCGTCCCGGTCGTCTGGCCGGAGACCGACCCACCGGGGCGAGCCGACGCCGTCATCGTCCTGTCCGGCGATCACGGTGAACGGCTTCCGATCGCTCAGGCCCTGATCGACGACGGGTTGGTCGACACGCTGGTGTTCGTGGGGACGCTCGACCGCGCCGAAGAGGAGTCGCTCTGCAGGAGCCAGCAGCGGGTCGAGTACATCTGCCTGCGGCCGCAACCCGACAACACCCGGACCGAGGCCCGGGCCGCCGCCCAGCTCGCCGAGAGCCGGGGCTGGCGGACCATCGTCGTCGTCACGTCCAACTTCCACGTCGCTCGTACGCGCATCCTGTTCGACCGGTGCTTCGACGGGAACGTCCGTGTGATGGGTGGCGACCCGCCCTACGGGCGGGCGACACTCCGCCGCCAGCTGCCCGCCGAATGGCTGAAGCTCGGGTACACGCTGACGCTGGCCCGCAAGTGCTGAGGCAGGACCTGCGGCACCTCCAGGCGTCAGCTCCTTGTGGCGGGCTCCAGCTCGGCCAGCTCCTCGGCGGGGTACACGAACGGGGACCCGGTCAGGATGCCGTCGCAGATGACATCGAGGCCCCGACTGGCTCCCGGCTCGAGGTCGGCGAGGCTGTCGACCTGCCACCGGAAACCGTGGGTGCCGAGGAGCTGGGTGGTGAACTCGAGGGGGATCATCCGGCGGAAGAAGAAGTGGTAGGCGTACTTCCGGGCCCGCTCGACGGTCTCCGGCGGGAGCCGGCCGGGCAGGGGCAGCCGGTCCAGGAGCTCGAAGTACCCTTCCTCCGACTCGGCGTCCAGGGTGATGCCCTTGTTCCGGACCCAGGCCTCGCCCGCCACGACGACGGGCACCCCGGTGGCGGCCAGCTCCACCCCCGTCTTGGTCCCGAAGATGAGCACGGCGTTGCAGCGCTCCATGGCCGCGTAGGTGCTGATGCGGCTCTCCGGCGGGATGACGTGGACGTTCGGTGGCAGCTCGGGGAACGTCGCGGCGATGGCCTCCACGAAGGGCTCCCGTGAGGGCATCACGCCGGTGATCTCCGCCGGGTGCACGCGGATCAGGAGCTCGAGCTCGGGCCGACGCGCGAAGTAGGCGATCGTCTTTCGTGCCCAGTCGAGCATGCTGGGGAAGGCGTTGGCCTGGTAGTGGAGCTGGGCGTCCCAGATCACGTTGGTGAGCATTCCGATGCAGGGCTTCGAGAAGTCCACCCCGGTCTCCGTGGCGATGGCCTGGTCCTCGACCTGGGGGTCGCGGTGGAAGGTGATCCAGTCGTTGCTCCCGCTCCACCTGCTCTTGAGGTAGTCGTCCAGGTCGGTGTCGAGCCGGGGCGACCACGCCATCGCGTCCCAGGCGCTGGTGGGCTCCGAGAGGAGGGTGTGGTGGTAGGTGTCGCCGTGGCTGAAGATGTAGGAGCTCTTTCGGTAGGCGACGTTCCAGTTGACGACCCTCACGCCGCGGGAGCGGGCGGTGTCCCCGACCACCCCCTGAGGGACGTAGATGCCGTGGTGGAAGACGGCGGCTTCGTACTCGAAGCGCTCGAGGAGGCGGGTCGTGACCACGCGGGTGACGAGAGCGGCCTCGACGAACCGGCGGAGGATCGCCTCGGGATGTGGACCGTCGGGCAGCGTCCCCCGACCGAAGAAGCGCAGGGCGCCCGCCTTGGCGTGCTCGCCCACGTGCACCCCTTCGACGACCAGGTCCGACAGCTCGGAGAGGGGCAGCTCGGCCGCGGTCCGGCGGGCGTCCGCCACCTCCTCGTCGGTGACCAGCTCGCTGTACCGATGGACGGTGACGCCCAGCGACTCGTACATGTCGTTGATCGGCCCGAAGCAGGCCCGGCAGTGCCGCTTCGTGGGACCGTTCGCCGCGAACTTGGCCAGGTCGCCGTACCAGTCGATCGTGCACATCTGGCACGCCGCCATCATCCCGTCGCAGAGCAGGACGTCGACCTCGGCGCCCCGCAGGCGGAGGGCGATGGTCAGGAGGCCTTCGAGCTGGCTCCCCGGCAGGTACCCTCCGGTGACGGTGGGGACGAGCACCCGCGGGCTTCCCGAACCCGAATCGGCGGCTGGGTACGACGTGTCGGCGACGAGATGGTCCCAAGCCGGCGTGTTCGCCCGCAGGGAACGCTCCCTGCGGAAGTCGAGGTAGAGCTGGCTCTTGTTCAGGCGCTTCCTGAGCGCGGCGGGGAGCTGGCTGGGGTCGAGCCGGCTCATCGGCCGCCTCCCGGTGCCCCCTGCGTGGAGCCGGCGCCGTCGGCGGCCAGCTCGAGCCGGAGGGTGAACTCGTCGGGGTCCGGGAGGCGCGACAGCACCCACCACGGAGCGTCGACGTCGAGCTCCGCAGCGGTGTGCACTCCGCTGGCGACGGCGATCATGCGGAGGCCGAGGGCCCTCGCACAGGCGACGTCGTAGGGGCTGTCGCCGACGAGGAAGACCCGGTCGAGATCGAGAGGCCCCGCGGCGGCCGCCACCCGCTCGAGGGCGACCCGCCCGATGGCCACGCGGTCGAAGCCGTCGTCGCCGAACCCGCCCGTGTCGAAGTAGCGGTCGAGCCCGTAGCACCGCAGCTTGGCCCGGGCGCCGGCGCGCAGGTTGCCGGTGAGAAGGGCGACGACCGTGTCGGTGCGGGCGTGGAGCAGGTCGAGCACCTCCACGACGCCCGGCAGGACGCCGCCGCGCGTGGGCGTGAGGCACGCGGGTAGCCCCTCGCAGTAGGCGTGGGCCAGCCGCAGCTCGAGGTCGGGGTCGGGGGGCCGGCCGGAGGCCAGCACGATCTCCCTGGCGATCATGAGGTCGGTGAGACCCGAGGTTCGCATGAGCGAGAGGTCGGCCTCGTACCCGAGCACCTCGGCGGCGGCGTCCTCCCAGGCCTTGATCCCCGCCCGCCCGGTGCTGAGGAGGGTGCCGTCGATGTCCCAGAGGACGACGGTCCTGGCCGTCGCCGTCATCGGCCGGCGGGCGCCAGGGCGGCGAGGACGTTGTCGACCAGGCTGGCGGCGTCGAGCCGGTGGAAGGCCAGGACCTCGTCGGCGGTGCCGCACGCCGGCACCGATGTGACCCCCAGCTGGAGGGTTCGGGCCCGATACGGGAGCCGGGCCATGACGGCGAGGACCATCTCCCCCTGCCCGCCCCGCAGGTAGTGGTTGTCGAGCGTCATCACCAGACGCTTGCCCTCTATCTCGCCGGCGAGCCAGGCGGGATCGACGCGGTTGAGCCAGGGCAGGTCCACCACCGCCAGCTCGATGCCGTGGTCGGCGGCGAGGGTCTCCGCCGCCCCCCACGCCTCCGAGAGCAGGACCGGGCCGTACCCGAAGACGACGCCGTCGACGCCCTCGCGGACGCGCACCCCGCGGCCGACCTCGGGCCGGTAGCCGGTGGGCAGGGCGAAGGGGACCGCAACCGGGGCCGTGACCAGCCGCAGGTAGACGCTCTCGGCCAGGCCCTGCAGGCACAGCTCGAGCAGCGGGGCCACTTCATCCTCGTGGCAGGGCTCGACGGCGACCAGACCGGGGACGGCGCCGAACAGCGAGATGTCGCGTACCGACTGATGCGAGTGACCGGGTCCGGCGGGGACGAGGCCCGCCAGCGACCCCACGTACACCACCTTCCTCCCCTCGGTCGCGTTGTTGTAGATCTGCTCGTTGGGTCGGGCGGAGAGGAAGCAGGCGAACGAGTGGACGACGGGCAGCAGGCCCCGCAGTGCCATCCCGCCGGCCTGGGAGACCATGTCCTGCTCGGCGATGCCGCACTCCACGAAGCGCTCCGGGAAACGCCGGGAGAAGGGCACGAGCCCGCAGTCGAGCACGAGGTCGGCATCGAGGGCGACGATGCGGTCGTCGGCCTCGGCCTGGCGACACAGCGCCTCGGAGTAGGCGGGGACGAGCCGCTGGCCGGACGCCGGCGTCCTGAGCGGGACCTCCACCACCGTGGGCTCGAGAGGCTCTCCGCCGAGGGAGGCAAGGCGGGCGTCGCAGCGGGAGAGAAGCTCGTCGACCGCCTTGTCATAGGCGCCCAGGTCGGGGGCGCCGCTGTGGAAGCGGTACATCCCGTCGGGGTCCTCGATGCCCTCCATGAACGAGACGCCCTTTCCCTTGACCGTGTCGGCGATGACGGCGCTCGGCCGGGCGGCGTCGGCGCGCCCGGCGCGGAGGGCGGCGGCGAAGGCGGGCAGGTCGTGGCCGTCGCACCGAGCCACCGACCACCCGAAGGCGGCGAACTTGGCCTCCAGGTCGCCGAGGTCGGAGACGTCCCTCACCCAGGTGTCGGACTGGATCTTGTTGTGGTCGACGACGACGGTGATCTCGCCCAGCCCCCGGTTCACGGCGCCCTGCAGCGACTCCCAGATCTGGCCCTCCTGGAGCTCCCCGTCGCCGGTGAGCACGAAGAGCGGGAGGCGGGTCCCTCGCCGGCGGGCCGCCTCGGCCATGCCCTTGGCCTTGGAGATGCCCATGCCCAACGACCCGGTGTTGGCCTCGATGCCGGGCGTGGCCACGTCGGGATGGCCCGGGAGGCCGCCCAGGCGACGGAGGCGGTGCAGGAGGTCGAACTCGAGCCGCCCGCACGCGATCAGGACGGCGTAGAGGCCCGGGGCGTCGTGGCCCTTGGACGACATGTACACGCCGCCGGCGTGCGGTGCGCCGGCATCCGTCCGGGCGCCGGGCCCGAACCCCAGCTCCTCGAGGTGGAGCCAGGACACCACGTCGAGCGAGCTGAACGTCGTGCCGATGTGGCCCGACCCGGCCCGCATGATCATGTACAGCGCGTTCAGCCTGCACAGGTCGGCGAACAGCGCCGCCCTCACGACGGGGTCGGCATCGAGGGTCCGGAGCCCGTCGAAGGCCGCCCGCGGCACGTAGCGCAGGGTCATGGTCTCAGCCACCGGGCACCTCCCCTCGGGACACGCCCGTGAGTTGCGGGCGCCGCGGAGGCACGTGCACCTCCGGGAGCCGGGCGGCTCCCTCGTCGAGCAGCTGCTCGAGCACCCGCCAGTCGGTGGCCGTGTTGACGTCGAAACCCTCGTAGCCCTCGCACTCGAAGGGCCGGACGGCGTGGCCGGCGATGGAGCCCGTATCGCGCAGCGTCCGCACCCAGGCCATCTCCAGGCTGGCGTTCTGGGCCAGCACGGGCGGGAGGGCCTGGTAGGGCCGGCTGTGCCACGGTGGGTCGGCGCCGCCGTCGTCGAGAAGCGGACGGATGCGGTCGCCCTCCCGGACCCACATCTTCCCGGGGTGCTGCTGGCAGGGCTCGACCGCCCGCAGGGAGTGGGCCTCGGGGTCGGTGCGCAGCTCGGCCCACGCCCGCCGGATGGTCGCCGGCTGGCGCAGGGGGCTGGTGGGCCGCAAGATCGAGAAGGCGTCGAACTGACGGCCGCCGGCGGCGAGGCGCTCGACGGTGTGGCGCACCCACTCGATGTCGGGTGACAGCTCGCCCGCCATCTCGGCGGGGCGCAGGAACGGCACCTCGGCCCCGTAGTGGCGGCCCACGGCGGCGATCTCCTCGGCGTCGGTCGAGAGCACGACGGCGGCGAAGACGCCGCTGTCGAGGGCAGCGGCGATCGTGTAGGCGAGCAAGGGGTGGCCCCTCAGGGGCCTCACGTTCTTGCCGGGGATGCGGCGTGAGCCGGCCCGGGCGGGGACGAGGGCGACGATCTTCCTCTCCGCTCCGTTCCCCATCAGATGCGGTCGGGGTCGTGGATCAGGCAGACGTTCTTCCAGTCGGAGAACGCGTCGAGCGCCTCGGTGCCCGCCTCGCGGAACCCGTTGCCCGACTGCTTGAAGCCCCCGAAGGGCATGTGGGGTTCGCTGCCGTAGGTGGGCCCGTTCACCACGACCATCCCCGCCTGCACCCGCTCGGCGAAGTGCAGCCCGCGGTGGACGCTGTTCGTGTGGACCGCCGCGGTCAGCCCGAAGGGCGAGTCGTTGCAGAGGCGGATGGCGTCGTCCAGGTCACGCGCCCGGTAGAGGCAGGTCACGGGGCCGAAGAGCTCCGTGGTCGAGATGGGATCGTGGGGGTCGACTTCGTCCAGCACCGTCGGCTCGACGAAGTACCCGTCGGCGAGGGCCCCATCGGCGCGCCGCCCGCCCGCCAGCAGCTTGGCTCCCCGTGTGAGGGCCCCCTCGACGGCGTCGAGGATGCGGGCGACGGCCCGCTCGTTGACCACCGGGCCGAGGTCGGCGTCGTCGTCGGTGCCCAGGCGGAGCTCGGCGGTAACAGCCACCAGCCGCTCCCGGAACTCCTCGTACACCGGCTCGACGGCGATGATGCGGCTCCCGGCCGCGCAGCGCTGCCCGGCGTTGCTGAACGCCGACAGCGCCGCCGCCTTGACGGCGACGCCGAGGTCGGCGTCGTCACAGACCACCAGCGGGTTCTTCCCGCCCAGCTCCAGGCAGACCTTGGCCAGGCGGTTTCCGGCGACGGTCTGGATGGTGCGCCCGACCTGGCTCGAACCGGTGAAGCTCACGAGGTCCACACCGGGGTCGGCGACCAGGGCGGAGCCGGCCTCGGGCCCGAGGCCCTGCAGCACGTTGAGGGCGCCGGCGGGCACGCCCGCCTCGTGCAGGAGGTGGGCGAAGAGGTGGGCGCTCCAGGGCGTGTCCTCGGAGGGCTTGAGCACGGCGCTGTTGCCGCACAAGAGGGCGGGGAACACCTTCCAGGCGTAGTTGGGCAGCGGCGTGTTCGCCGCCACGATGAGCCCGGCCACCCCGATGGGCGAACGGACGAGCATCGAGGCCTTGTGGGGGACGGCGCTGGGCATGGTGTGGCCGTACAGCCGCCGTCCCTCGCCGGCGACGAAGTAGCCCATCTCCACCGCGGCCTTGAGCTCGCCCCGGGCGTCACGCGGGGGCTTACCCGTCTCGGCGCACACCGCGGCCACGAGCTCGTCGCCGTCGCGGATCAGCAGCTCGACGGCGCGGCGGAGGATCTCGCCCCGTTCGACCGGGGTGCGCGTCGCCCACGCCGGTTGGCTGCGGCGGGCGGCGGCGACCGCCTCCTCGACGTCGGCGGCGCCCGACCGGGCCAGCTCGCACAGGACCCGGCCGTCGACAGGCGAGCGCTTCTCCGCCCAGCGCCCGTCCTGGGCCCCCACATCGGCCCCGTCGACGAAGTTGGGGATCCTCCGAGCGTCCGGGTCACCAGGCACTGAAACCCCCGTCCACCTTCAGGTCGATCCCGTTGACGTAGGAAGACGCCTCCGAGGCGAGGAACACGAGAGGGCCGCCCAGGTCGGCGGGCACGGCGAGCCGGCGCATGGGGACGCGCGCCGAGTACTTCTCGACGAAGACGGGGTCCTGCCCCCCGGCCACGCCTCCCGGCGACAGGGCGTTCACCCGCACGCCGAGGGGTCCCCAGTGGGCGGCGAAGTACCGGGTGAGGTTGACGACCGCGGCCTTGGACGAGCCGTAGGCGGGAGGTTTGAGAAAGGGGGGGTCCAGCGGGAGGTGGTCATAGAAGCGTGGATCGGGGGACCTCGATGCGTAGATCGACCCGATGTTCACGATACTTCCCCGGCCCTCCGCCACCATCGCCCCGCCGAAGACCTGGGTGGCCACCAGCGCCCCGCCCACGTTGACCTCGAACACCGACAGCACCTCGGCAAGGGGCACGTCCTCCAGCCGGGTCGTCGGGGAGGGAGCCGGCGGCCGGTCGATGCCGGCGTTGTTTACCAGCACCGTCGGCAGGCCGAGCTGGGAGCGGCACACCTCCAGGGCGTCCTCCACCGACGCCCGCTCGCGCACGTCGGCCCGCACGAGGCAGAGCCGGTCCGGCGCGACCGACTCCTGGAGGGCGAGGAACTCGGGGCCCGGCCGAGCCGTCTCCAGGTCCAGGGCGAGCACGCCGGCGCCTGCGCCCAGGAGCGCTTCGGCCCAGACGGGACCGAGCCGGCCGAGCGCGCCGGTGACGACGGCGACGTCTCCATCGAGCTGGAACCGCTTCAGGGACTCAGTCCAGGACGTCGTAGGTGACGGCGTCGTCGGCGAACAACGGCTGCTGCACCGTCCGCCCCAGCACGTCGGAGAGGTGGTCCGGGGACAGCCCGTCGCCTGGGGACTTCATGGCGACGTCCTTCAGCTCGAGCACCTGGCCGGCGAGGAGGTCGTGGCGGGCGACGATCTTCTTGCCCATCTTCACCCCGGCGCTCACCTCGCTCGGGTGGACGCGCTTCTCGCCCGTGCCCATGGCGACGCGGGCCCGCCGCAGGTCGCGCACAAGCTTGCGCATCCCCACCGGCTCGAGGGAGAAGGCGTGGTCGGTGCCCTTCAGGGCCCGGTTCAGGGTGAAGTGCTTCTCCACCACCCGGGCGCCGAGGGTGTAGGCCACCATCGCCATGGCGATGCCGTTGTCATGGCTCGAGAAGCCGATGACCACGTCGGGGAAGCGCTGGCGGAACGTCTCGATGACGCGGAGGTCGAGCTGGTCGAACTCGGGCGGGTAGGCGGCCGTGCACTGGAGGAGGCAGAACTGGGGGTTGATCGGCATGATCGTGTCGTAGGCCCGCTGCACATCGTCGATCGTCGCCACCCCGGTGCTCACGATCAGCGGCTTCCCGAGGCGCGCCGCGTACTCGAGGAGGTAGAGGCTCTTGAGGTCGCCGGACGCGATCTTGATGGCGGGCACGTCGAGCTCGGCCAGGAAGTCGACGCTGGGCACGTCGAACGCCGTGGCGAAGAACGTGATGTCGAGCTCCTTGGCGTACTGCTTGAGCTCGTGGTACTCGTCCCACCCGAACTCGAGGGCCTCCCGGTGCTCCCCATAGGTGGCCCCGAAGCTGTTCTCGTGGTCGTACGGACGGTCGAACGCCTCCCGGGTGTACAGGGAGCGGTTCTCCCGCTTCTGGAGCTTGACCGCCGACGCGCCGGCTTCCTTGGCGGCGTCGAACAAGGCCTTGCACTTCTCGACGCTTCCCTGGTGGTTGTGGCCGATCTCGGCGATGACCCAACAGTCGGTGTCGTCGGCGATCCGGGTGCCGTCGATGATGAGGTCGCGAGCCATGTTCTCCAGCCGATCGAGCCCGTCGCGGTGGGGAGCCAGAATAGCGCCCGATGGCCGCATCTTGATCGCCGCCTCGCGCCCACCGCGCCCGTCCGGCGGCGTGCCTCCGAAAGGATCCCGGCGCCCGCGCTAGGCTCGGCGCGAGGCACCGAGCGACCGCGGTCGCGGCCTCGACACCATCTCACTTCCCTCTCGGAGCCGCGTGCCCATCCTCGACCAGAGCGCCGCTGCCAAGCGCCCGCACCCGGGGCCTCGAGCAGGCGCCCGAGCACCGTCCGCCGGTGTGCCCATGCGCCCGGGCCCGGCGGTGAGACCGGCGTCCCCGAGGATGAGCCTGGCCGAGATGGGCAGGAAGGTGGCCCAGAAGGGTGCCTCGGGCACTCTGGAGGCGGGATCGAGGAGGCTACGGAGCTCCCTCAAGACCTCCATCGCGAGGGGCGTGGCCGCCGCCCTGCGACTGCTCCCGGAGGACGTACGCCTCGCCGTCAAGACTTCGACCATCCCGGTGACGAGGCTCGACTACGAGGGTGCCGACATCGTGCTCGCGGTCGACTCGGCCGTCGACTTCATGCGAGCGGCCGCCTGCCGGAAGGAGCCGGGCACCGTCCGCTGGATCGAGAGCAGCGTGAGAGCCGGCGACGTCTTCTACGACATCGGCGCCAACGTCGGCGCGTACTCGATGGTCGCGGCCAGCCAGGCACCGCCGCACGTCGTCGTCCACGCCTTCGAGCCGAGCTTCTCGACGTACCACCAGCTCTGCAACAACGTCATCCTGAACGGCCTCGAGCGCTCCGTCTTCCCCCACCTCATCGCGATCGGTGCGGCCAAAGGGGTGTCCACGCTCAACTACCAGTCGTTGGTGGCGGGGACGTCGCTCCATACGGTGGGCGCCAAGATCGATTTCCGGGGGAAGGAGTTCGAGCCCGTTTACGAGCAGCGGGTGCTGGTGTTCGGCCTCGACGACCTGGTCTTCGACTGGGGGTTCGACATGCCGAACCACGTCAAGATCGACGTCGACGGGACCGAGCTGGACGTGCTCCGGGGAGCTCGCCGGGTGCTGGCCGACGACCGGCTCCGGACGGTGCTCATCGAGATCTGCCATGACCGCGGCGAGACCCGAGCCATCAAGGACCTCCTCGCCGCCTCCGGCCTCACCCTCGCGTCCGAGGACGTCCTGCAGCCCACCGTGACGAACTGCGTCTTCGTCCGGGCGACCTTCTCGTAGGGCCCGCTCCCCCGCGCGACAGTCCTTGGGAGGAGAGTGGAACAACCGATGATCACGCCCGTACGCCCACGGAACCGCGTCGTCCGCTTCGCGCGGCGGTGCGCGCGCAGGGTCATCCGCTTCCCCCTCGACCGGGCGCCGTTCGAGATGTTCCGCCGCAAGCCGAACCATCACTACGTGCCCGACTACTACGGTCACTCGGCGTACAAGGACCTCGACATTCTGGCCCTTCCGACGTTCGGCGAGCTGGCCCGGGAGGCCGTCGCCGGCGGTCGGACGTTTTTGTACTACGACAAGCTCTACACGGTCTTCCAGAGCCTCTGGAACCTCGCCCGGCGACCCGGCGGAACGCGCACGATCACCATCGCCGACGTAGGCACGTTCAGGGGTGGGGGCGCGTACTTCATGGCGTCATGTGCCGAGGCGATGGGCGTCGAAGAAGTAAGGCTGCACTGCTTCGACACGTTCGACGGCCACCAACTGGAGGACGTTCGACCGGAGCTCGAGCCCTCCCAAGAGGCCGGTCGCCGGATGGGTCGCTACCGGGACGTCGCCGCCGACGAGGTCCGACGGTACCTGGCCCGCTTCCCGGCCGCGGTGGTGCATGTCGGGCGGTTCCAGGACACTGCGGCGGAGGTGGCCGCAGAGTCCTTCGACTTCGCGCACGTCGACGTGAACCTCTACGAGCCGACCGCCTTCGCCATGTCCTTCCTCGACCAGCGGCTGGCCGACGACGGCATCATCCTGGTGGACGACTACGGCAGCCTCACGAACCCCGGCGTCCACAGAGCCGTCAACGAGTTTCTCGAGAGCCACACCGACTACGTGAAGTTCCATCTGCTGACGAACCAGTGTGTGCTCCTGCGGAGGCGGCCCGTCACCTCCGACGCTTGACACCAAGGCCACGTCGTCAACGCCGGACCGCCAGGGCCACCTCCTCTGCGGGATAGACGAAGGGGCTGCCCGTCAGTATCCCGTCGCAGATGACGTCGAGGCCCAAGCTGGAGCCTGGCCGCAACTGCTCCGCGGTCTCGAGCTGCCAACGGAACTCGTGGGCGGCGACGAAGGTGTCGTCGGCGAAATCGAGGGGGATCATCCGCCGGAAGAAGAAGTGGTAGGCGTACCGACGGGCCCGCTCCACGACGTCGTCGGGGAGGCGGCCGGCGAGCGGCAGGCGGTCGAGGATCGCCAGGTACGCGTCCTCGGACTCGGCGTCGAGCGTGATGCCCTTGTTCCGTACCCACGCCTCGCCCGCAACCACGACCGGGATGCCCATCGCCGAGAGCTCGACGCCGGTCTTGGTCCCATAGATCAGGACTGCGTTGCACGCCTGCATCGCGGCGTACGTGCTGAGCTTGCTCTCGGGCGGGATGACGTGGACGTTGGGCGGGAGCGTCGGGAAGGCCTCGGCGATGGCCTCCAGGAAGGGCTGCTTGGACCTCACATACCCCGTGATCTCGGCGGGGTGCACCCGGATGAGGAGTTGGAGGTCGGGACGACGGGCGAAGTAGGCGATCGTCGTTCGGGCCCAGTGGAGCATGCTCGGGAAGGCGTTCGCCCGGTAATGCAGCTGCGCGTCCCACATGACGTTGGTGAGCATCCCGATGCAGGGCTTGGAGAAGTCCACCCCGGTCTCCGCCTGGATGGCGTCGAGGTCGGCCTTGGGCTGGCGGTTGAAGCTCACCCAGTCGTTGGCGCCCGACCAGCGGCTCCTCAGGTAGTCCATGAGCTCGGCGTCGAGCTCGCTCGACCAGCGCATGGTCTCCCACGTCTCGGTGGGCTCCGACAGCAGCGTGTGATGGTACGTGTCGCCGTGGCTGAGGAGCACCCGTGACTTGCGGTAGGCGACGTCCCAGTTGACCACCCGGACATGGCGGCGGCGGAGCACGTCACCGACGACCCCTTGGGGAACGTAGATGCCGTGGTGGAACACGGCCACGTCGAACCCGACGTCGTCCACGAGCCGCTCGGTCGCCGCCCTGGTGAGGAGCGCCGCCTCCAGGTAGCGGCGCAGGACGATCTCCGATTCGGCGTCGTCTCGGAGCTGCGCCCGCCCGAAGAACCGCAAGGCACCGGCTTGGGCGTGTTCCCCCACGTGCACGCCGTCGAGCACGAGGTCGGGGATCTCCGAGGCGGGGACGTCGGCGGCGAGCCGGCGACACTCCTCGGCGACCGCGGGGCCGACCAGCTCCCGGTACCGGTGGACGGGGACACCCAGCGAGCTGTACATGTCGTGAGCCGGCTCGAAGCAGGCCCGGCAGTACCCGGCGGTCGGGCCGGTGACCGCGAAGCGCTTCTCGTCGTAGAAGTCGCTCGTGCACTGGTAGCACGCCGGCATGGCCCCGTCGCACAGCAGCACGTGCACGTCGGCACCCCGAAGGGTCAGCGCGACCGCGACGAGGCTCTCCACCCGGGTTCCCGCGACGTACCCGCCGCCCACCGTCGCCACGAGGACCTTCGTCTTGGCCGGCGAACGGTCGGCCCGAGCGGCCTGGAAGGAGGGCGAACGAGCCAGGACGTCGTCCCACGAGGGCTGGCGGGCCCGGAGCTGGCGGAGCAGCCAGCGGTCGCGGACGTAGGGGTTGGCGGCGACCCGGGACCTCAAACGCCGCACGAGAGACGACGCCGGCACGCCCTTCACGGCGCGACTCGCGGCTCGACCCCAGCCTGGTACTCGGTCACGAGGTTCAGGCTACCCATGCCGCGACGCGCACCCACTAGGCCTGCAAGCGGCCTGGATCCGCAGCCGTGCGCCCCTCTTGCAACTCCTCGAGGGAGAGATGGAACAGGCGACCTCCGAGGTCCACTTGCAAACCCGGCAGTCCTGGGAAGGTCAGCGCCCGGACCAGGCGCAGCAGTTGGCCGCCACTCAGCGCTCCCACGTCGGCGTGCTCTCGCAAGGCGACGAAGTCGGCCTTCGAGTGGTAGCTGCCCTTCTCCGGCGGGGCAGGGCGGGTGGGGGGTCGGTCCCCGCCCAGGATCTTCGGCCACACCTGCCGGAAGATCTCTCGTTCGGCGCGGCGAACCCGCTCGTGAAGCGACCCACCGGTGTCGTAAGGGTACTGGCGAACTCGGATCTGCATGACGATCGGGCCCTTGTCCAGTGCCGGCACGATCTCATGAAGGGTCGCCCCCGCCGGCGTCTGCTCCCACAGCGCCCAGAAAACGGGGTAATACCCCCGACCCCAGGGAAGATAACCCGGATGGAGGTTGTACATGACCCCGTATCGAGCAATGAGTGCGGCCGAGAAGACCCTGGGGTAATGGACGCAGACAGCGACGGATCCCGTCTCGACATGTCGAGGATCGGGAGGATCGCGATCGGTTCGCTGCGAGCATGTTCGGGCCGCATCCAAGATGTCATCGTCGTAGCTGAAGACGGAATGGATCCGCGTGTCTCCAACCTGGCCCAGCGTCCAACCCCCCAGGTCGCCACCGAGGTAAAGGTCAATGACGGGCGCGTCGTGCGACCTCGCCGCGGTGCTGCCGCTCACGGGCCGAGTGTAGGTGCGCGATGAGCGGGGATCCCCCGAACGCCGCCCCCGACGGTGGGGGCCGCAACCAGATCCGGCTGTCGCGGGGCGCCCGCGACCGCCGCACCTCGTGCCCCGCGTCGGGCTGGAGCAGGCGGGGCTGCGTTGCATCGCAAAGGGTCGGGAACCCTTGTAGTAGCATGGCCAGGGTAGCGAGCGACGGGGCCGAGGGCCGGTCGGAACGAGACTTTCGCGACAAGAAGGAATCCTCCCAACGGGCACAAAGGGGGACCTTGCTGGAAGCTGGGGGTCGTCCGAGCCGGCGGCGCCGCACTGCGACGGATGCGCGCGTTCGTTCCGCCAACGCGGCCTGCGACGGCCCGATGGTCCCGCGACGAGGCTTCGACGACGTAGCGACAGCCGTCGCCTCGGCGCTTGCCGGTCAGTGCCGCTTCGCCATCGCCCTGGGCCACCCGGCCCGGCGACTCCCGTCCACTTGGACGACCGAGCCGATCGAGACAGGCGCTCCTCCGGCCAGATGCGGGATTTCTACGGTCCCCGACGTAGGATGACGGCAGTGGCCAGACGCAAGCGCCGGTTGTCCGATCTCGCCATTTTCGGCGGACCTCCCCTCGCACCCTTGCCGCTCCACGTGGGCAGGCCGAACCTCGGCGACAAATCGCGCGTCCTCCGCCGCATATCCGACATTCTCGACCGACGGTGGTTGACGAACGGCGGGCCCCTCGTCCAAGAGCTTGAGGAGACACTCGCCGACTTTCTCCAGGTCGAGCACTTCATAGCGACTTCCAACGGGACATTGGCCTTGGAGATCGCCACTCGCGCGACCTCCATGACCAATCAAGTCATCGTACCGGCGTTCACATTCGTCGCTACGCCCCATAGCTTGACCTGGCAGGGGCTGGAACCGATGTTCTGTGACGTACGTCCCGCCACCCACCTCCTCGACACCGAGGCGGTCGAGCGGGCGATCAACCCGAGCTGTACCGGCATCGTCGGTGTGCACCTCTGGGGGCGTGCCTGCGACGTGGAAGCGCTGCAAGCCATCGCCCGTGCCCACGGGGTGAGCCTCGTTTACGACGCCGCTCACGCCTTCGCTTGCTCACACCGGGGGCGCCGTCTCGGGAACTTCGGCGACGCCGAGGTGTTCAGCTTCCATGCCACGAAGTTCGTCAACGGCTTCGAGGGAGGCGCCATCGCGACGAACGATCCTGAGGTTGCCGCCAAGGCTCGGCTGATGAGGAACTTCGGCTTCTCCGGGTACGACCAGGTCGACTCCATCGGGACCAACGCGAAGATGCACGAAGCCTCCGCCGCCATGCTCCTGACCTCGTTCGAAGCGATCGACGACATCATCGACCACAACCGTCAGATCTACAACGAGTACAAGTACCGCCTCGAAGGCATACCTGGCATCGGCCTCCTGCGGTACGACGAGACCGAGCACAACAACTACCAGTACATAGTGCTGGAGGTCGACGCGGCAGAGTCCGCGCTGGGTCGCGACGATCTCATGCGCGTTCTCTGGGCGGAGAACGTCCTGGCCCGGCGGTACTTCTACCCTGGTTGCCACCGGATGGAGCCGTACCGGTCGCGTCCCCCCGACAAGAGGCCCGTTCTTCCGGCAACGGAGTGGCTTGCCGATCGGGTCGTCACGATGCCCACCGGGCAGGAGCTCACGCTCGAAGCGGTGCGGGACATCTGTGACGTCATCGCCCTCGTGGTCTCGAACAGTGACCGCGTGGGCAAGGCGTTGGTCGACACGTGAAGCTGAGCGTATGCCTCATCACCTACAACCATGAGGCGTACGTTCGAACCGCTTTGGAGAGCGTTCTCGACCAGGAAGTCGACTTTCCTCTCGAGATCGTCGTCGCCGACGATGCTTCGGTCGACGGAACCGTCTCGATCATCGAGGAATACCGCGCGAAGCATCCCGACTTGATCAACCCGGTGGGTGACGGGACGCACCGAGGGGTCACCGGGAACTTCGCCAAGGGCTTGCGGGCGTGCCAAGGCGAGTACATCGCCTTGCTCGAGGGTGACGACTACTGGACCGACTCCGAGAAGCTGAGCTCCCAGGTGGCCTTCCTCGATCGCCATCCGGAGTGTGCCCTGTCGTTCCACCCGGTCACCGCCGTCGACGACGGTGGCCGACCGCTGTCCTACAACCCCTTTCCGACGTTCCACCGCACGTTCTTCGAGCTGAAGGACCTGTTGACCGCGGGGAGCTTCGTCCCGACCGGGTCGATCGTGCTCCGGAACGGTCTGTTCGAGCCACTGCCGCAGTGGTTCTTCGACGTGCCCATCGCCGACTTCCCACTCAACGTGCTGATGGCGCGGCACGGCCGGATCGCCCGCATGGGCAAGAGCATGGGAGCATGGCGGTTGCATGGAGGCGGGTCGTTCTCGTCACGAACGAACGCCGACCGCTGCGGGGAGGTCGTGCGCATGTACGACTACATCGACGGAGAGCTCGGACACGCCTACAGCCGTCTCATCACGGGGGTGAAGAGCTACTGGCAGGCGGTTGAGTCCGTGCGGGTCGGCGACGAGGCGGCAGGCCGGAAGTTCGCCCGGCGCCGAGTCGCGACATGGCCGCCGAACGCGCAGTGGGCCAAAGCGTGCGTCATGGCCACGTCGCCGGCGCTCTATCGGGCGGTTGCACGGCGTTTCG
Organism: Acidimicrobiales bacterium; assembly: GCA_036260255.1. Taxonomy (GTDB): domain Bacteria; phylum Actinomycetota; class Acidimicrobiia; order Acidimicrobiales; family AC-14; genus DASZJY01. The sequence goes on from DATAAF010000062.1 coordinate 41,742, forward strand.
CCGAGCTGACGTAGCGCGGTCGCCGTGACAACCGGCCTCGGCTAGCGTCACAAGCGGGCGCACGCGACGCTGGAACGGGTCGGCGCGACCAATGCGCGGACGTGCGCTTCGACATGGCCGCCAACGCGGGCGCTCTAGGCGAAGGCACTCCGCGTCGGCAACGTGTACTGGGTTACGCACGAACAGGAGGGCAATGAAGGCCCCTGCGCTGGTCGACCGGGTCCGTAGCACGCCGCCGCGTGAGCTGGCCGAGATCGCCGTCCACAAGGTCCCGCCCCTGCGGGCCACCTACAAGGCGTATCACCGGTTCCGGTACTGGGACCCCGTCTGGTACCACGTCCTCAACCGGGCCGGGAAGACGCACTACCTGCAGCGCCAGATCTCTTTGCGCCCGGTACAGCAGCAAGCTCTGGACGCTCTCCGGGCTGAGGGCATCTTCCAGCTCTCGGTCGACGAGCTGTTCGACGACCCCGGGCTCCTCGAGCGGCTGCAGGCAGAGGCCAGCGCGGCCCTGGCGAGCCCCGAGATCGCCGCCCAGGTCGCCGAGGGCGAGAGCCGCGACAGGGAGAAGAGCTTCCTCGTGCGGGTCCTCGGCGAACGGCCGGTGGTCGACCTCGGGAGCGAGCTCGTTCGGCTCGCCCTCCGCGACGAGGTCCTCGACATCGCCGCGTGCTACCTCGGCCTCTCCCCCCGCCTGAAGGCCTTCGACCTCTGGTACAACCTGCCCGTCGACCCCTCGTCGCCGGCGGTCCTGTCGCAGCGCTGGCACCGCGACTACGACGACCACCGTCTCGTCAAGATGTTCGTGTGCCTGGTCGACGTCGACGAGTCGATGGGTCCTTTCACCTACGCCCGGGGAACGCACTCGAGGGGCGAGTACGCCGACGTCCTCCCGACCAGCCCGCCCCGGGGGTCGAACCCCCCGGACGGGGCGGTCGAGGCGGTGATCCCCCCGAGCCAGGTCAAGATGTGCACGGGGAAGGCGGGGACGCTCGTCCTGTGCGACACCCACGGCCTGCACCAGGGTGGGCGCAGCGTGTCCGACCCGAGGCTCCTCTACATGGCCAACTACGCGTCCGACGCCGCCAACGCGCCCTACCTCATCGACGTCCCGCCGAACCTCCCGGCCGACGGCCTCTCGCCGGCCGCCAGGTTCGCGCTGCGACTCGATTGATCCCAGGGGTCGACCCCCCGGCCCCTCCGGCCGGTCCCCCGCCGGACGACCCCGCCGCCGGGCAGCGGGTCGTCGGACTGCTGAGGTCGCCGCGCTTCGCTCCGCTCAAGAGCGACTTCGGCAACAAGGTGGTCCAGACGTTCGCGGCCGAGGTCGTCCTCGGGGCGCTGGGACTGCTCACCGGCATCGTCACCGCCCGGTGGCTGGGGCCCTCGGGCAAGGGGGAGTTCGCCCTCGTCACCGTGGTGATGGGGCTGGTCGTCGCCTTCGGCCAGGTCGGTCTGTCACCCGCCGTCGTCTACTTCACCAAGCGGGTGCCCCCCCGGGAGCTGACGGCCAACGCCCTGACGCTCTCCGCCATGCTGAGCCTGGTCACGTTCGTCGTCGGTGGCGCCGCCATCTACTTCGGCGTGTCGCGTGCCCTCAGCCTGAGCGAGTCGCTCCTCGCCGTCGCCCTGCTGGGCCTGCCGCCTCTGTTCCTGCGCAACGCCGCAGCCAGCTTGATCCAGGGACGCTACGACCTGGCCAGGTTCAACCTGCTCCGCATCCTCGATCCCCTGCTCTTCCTCCCCTTGGTCGTGGCCGCCTTCTTCTTCCCCAACCGTGTCCAGGCCGCCGTCGTCGCCTGGACCGCGGCGCAGGCCCTCTCCGCCGCCGTCGCGGTCGTCGTCGCCGTCAAGGGAACGGGGCTCACACGACGGGACTGGGCCCCGAGATGGCAGCGGTGGAAGGACCTCCTCGGCTTCGGCGCCCGGACGCACGTCGGCAACATGCTCAAGTTCTTCCAGTACCGCTTCGACGTGGTGATCATCGGCGCCCTGCTGGACAAGCGCCAGGTGGGCCTCTACGTCGTCGGCCTCTCACTGGCCGAAGTGCCGCTGCGCATACCGGACGCCGTCGGGCTCGTGCTGTTCCCCAAGGTCGCGGCGTTGAGGGCCGACCACCGCAAGGAGGAGATGACCCCCCTCGTCGTCCGGCACACGCTCTTCCTGACGCTGGTCTCGTCGGCGTTGCTGTTCGCCCTGACTCCGGTCCTGCTCACCGCTCTCTTCGGCAGACAGTTCGAGGATGCCCGTGTGGCGACGTGGCTCCTCTTGCCCGGTGGTGTCGCCCTCTCGCTGTGGAAGATCCTCGCCCAGGACCTGATCGCGCGGGGCCGGCCCAACACGTACAGCGTGTCGGCGCTGTGCTCCCTCGTCACCATGGTGGTGGGCTGCATCGTGCTCGTGCCCTGGCTCGGCCTCGCCGGCGGGGGCATCGCCTCGTCGCTGGCCTACCTCACGGCGGCAGGGGCGATCTGGGTGGCCTACCGGCGCTCGACGGGCCAGCGGTTGGGAACGTGCACCCGGATGGGGCGTGAAGACCTCGCCCTGTACAGGGACGGCTTCCGCCGGATCAAGTCGGCCCTTCGCGGCAGCTGAGGCTGCTGGGCGTCACCCTCGGCCACCTTCCTCGACTCCGCCCTGCTGTGGATCGCCGGCGCCGGGCTTGGTCGCCCATACCCGCAACCCGTCGCCGAGGCGGGTCACGTGGAGCACCGCGTCGACCGCGGCCTTGACCTTGGTGAGGCCCGGGCTGGCGTAGACGACCTCCAAGATGCGGCGGTTCGACTCCATCCGGTCGAACGACGCGGCCCGCGAAGGGAACCACTTGCCCTTGAGCTCCTGCAGGACGTTGTACGGGTTGACCGACTCGGTGACCACCCGCTCGATCCGGTAGCCGGAGTCGGTCATCATGCGCTTGATCCCCGCCAGGGAGAAGAGCTGCAGGTGCTCCGGGGGCGCCATGATGCTCCAGTCGAGACCTAGGAGCTTCCCCGAGACCCCCCCGCCGTGCGGAGTGGTCGCCCAGAGCAAACCCCCGGGCCGCAGCACTCGGAAGATCTGGTCGAGCATCTGCCGCGGGAAGGGAACGTGCTCGAGCACCTCTGTGCTGACGACGACGTCGAAGCTGTCGTCGGGGTAGGTGGCGTCCTCCAGGGTCCCGTGAGCCACGTCGAAGCCCTGTGCCCGTGCGTTCTCGACGGCGGGCTTGGAGACCTCGACCCCGGCGGGCTCCCACCCGGCGCGCCGGGCGGCTTGCAGCACGTCGGCCGCTCCGAAGCCGACATCGAGCAGGCGGTTCGTCGCCCGGTACTTGTCGAACCCCCGGAGGGTGCGATCGAGGGACGTGTGGACGACCTCCGGGCTGGTGAGGTTCTCGTCCGAGTAGTAGCCCTCGTAGTCGGTGCCGAAGTCGGGGCTCCCCGTCTCCGATGCGAAATCGGTGCCGCATCGGTGGCAGCGAAAGATCAGGTAGCCCCGGGCCAGGCCGAGACATCGGGCGGTCTCGCCGTCACACGCGGGACACGACCGTGTTCTCGCCATCGAATCCGCTCCCTCGTGATGCCGATCGCGCCAGGCCGCGAGCCATGGCCGGTGCCCGCGAACGCTAACAGAACACCTCCCCGACCCCGGCCGCCCGTGGCCACGCTCCTGAACGTCACGGGTACGCTTCTCCGATGCCTCTCCGCGTGCTCGTCACCGGTGGCGCCGGGTTCATCGGACGTCGCCTGGTGGACCGCCTCGTGGCGGACGGTCACTCGGTGGTGGTGCTCGACAGCCTCGTCCCCCAGGTGCACGGTGAGAGCCGTCCTGCCGTACCCGCGGAGACCATCTGGGCGGATGTCAGGGATCTCGACGCGCTCCGAACGGCCATGCGGGGGGTCGACGTCGTCCAGCACCTGGCCGCGGAGACAGGCGTCGGCCAGTCGCAGTACGAGATCGCCCGCTACGTCGGCGTCAACACCTTCGGGACCTCCGCCGTCCTCCAGAGCGCGATCGAAGCGGGCGCGCGCCAAGTCGTCATCGCGTCCTCGCGGGCGGTCTACGGCGAGGGTCGGCACCGATGCCCGCGTTGCCATGCGGTGCTGAGCTCGGCGCGTCGCACGGTCGAGGCCATGGACGCGGGGCTCTTCGATCTCCGCTGTCCGACGTGCGGGACGGTCGCGGTACCCGAGCCGACGCCCGAAGAGGCTTCTCTGGCCCCGACGTCGATCTACGGTGTCACGAAGGTCCAGCAGGAGGAGCTGGCGCTCGCCGTCGCCGCCTCCCACGACCTGGGCGTCACGGTGCTCCGCCTCTTCAACGTGTTCGGTCCGGGACAGTCCCTCAAGAACCCCTACGTCGGCGTGCTGGGGACGTTCTTCCGCAGGATCCGGGGCCACCGGCCCGTCGAGCTCTACGAGGACGGACGGATGCTGCGCGATTTCGTGTTCGTCGACGACGTCGTCGAGGTGTTCCGGGCGGCGACGGGAGCGGAGGGCGCCCTGGGCCGCACCTGGAACGTGGGGACGGGTGAGGCAGTCACGCTGGAAGAGATGGCGCGGGCGCTCGGGCGTGCCTTGGATGACGAGCCCGAACTGGAGGTCTCGGGTCGCTACCGGCTGGGCGACGTGCGCCACGCCGTCGCCGACGTCTCCAGGCTGGCAGAGGAGTGCGGTGCCGTCCCCTCGACCCCGCTCGAGAAGGGGTTGCGAGCGTTCGTGGAGTGGGCGCTCGGCAACGAGGAGGACGCCCTTGACGACCTCGCCGAGGACCAGCTCCGGTCCCGGCACCTGCTCCGCCAGTCCAGCGGTTGACCCGGCGCATCGCCGCGTTGGTCCCCAACGTGCTGTCCGCTTCCCCCGGACAGCGGGCTCGCATCGAGCTGTGGGCCCACCACCTGGGAGCGGCAGGGTGGGACGTCGTGTTCCACCCCTTCGAGGACGACAGGCTCCACGACGTCCTCTACACGCCCGGGCGCACCGCCGCCAAAGGGGCACGGCTGCTGAGCTGCTACGGACGGCATCTGGCCGCCGTCGCCCGGGGGATCGACGGCGACGTGATCTTCGTGTACCGAGAGGCGGCGCTGGTGGGCCCCGCTCTCGTCGAGCGGGCGGTGGCGCGCCGACGCGCCCCTCTCGTCTACGACCTCGACGACCCGATCTGGGTGCCCTACCGCAGCCCGACCAGCGGTTGGATGAGCATGCTGAAGTTCCCGGGGAAGACCCGGACGCTCTTCCGCCTGAGCGACCAGGTGATCGCCATCAACCGTGCCATCGGCGACTACGCGGCGCGCTTCAACCGAGCGGTGGCGGTGATCCCCAACTGCATCGACACCGAACGGTACCGGCCCCGCCACCCGCCCCCGGAGCCACCCGTCCGGCTGGCGTGGATCGGCAGCCACAGCACGGTGGCCAACCTGGAGACCATCGCCGCACCGCTGCGCGCGCTCCACGCGGCACGGCCGGTCGTCCTCCGCGTCATCGGTGCCGGTTCGGCGCCGGCGCTCTCCGGCCTGCCGGTCGAGTTCAAGGAGTGGTCGCAGGACACCGAGGTCGATCTCCTCGGCGAGTGCCACGTCGGCCTGGTGCCGCTCAACGACCTCCCGTGGAACCCTTGGAAGTTCTTCTTCAAGACGATCCAGTACATGGCCCTGGGCCTGCCGGTGGTGGCGAGGAGGATGGGGTCGAACCCCGAGGTGATCGACGAAGGCGTCAACGGCTACCTCGTGGAGACCGAGGAGGAATGGCTCGACCGCCTGCTCCTGCTCGCGAGCGACGCCGGCCTACGCAGGCGGCTGGGTGACGCCGCCCGGGCGACGGTCGTCGAGCGGTACTCCGTCCAGTCCCAGATGCCGAGGGTGGTATCGGTCTTCGAGAAGGCGCTGGGACAGGGGCGGGCGGTCCCGGCTCCGGGTGAGGTGCGCTGACGACGCCACGACGGGCGCGCCTCACCCTCAGACGGTGACGGTGGCGACGTTGGAGCAGGTGGACGTCCCGCCGTTGCACACCCGGTAGTCCCACGTGCCGTTGCCCGGGCTGTCGTTGGCGTTGCCGTCGTTGCTCGAGACCCCCACCTTGGTGAAGTTGGTCGTGCCCGCCGGCCGCCGCCACACGTCGATGCTGGTGGCGGTGGCTCCCGACCACTTGAGGTTCACCGTCGTCGCCGAGACCAGCGCGGCCCTGAGGGTGATGGGGCTCGGAGAAGTCGTCCCACCCGAAGGTACGAGCTTGTGGATGGCCTGGGAGTCGCTGTAGTAGAGGGCCCCGTCTGGGCCCCGCTCTATCGACAGCGGCGACGGGCCCGCCGGGCGGTAGACCAAGGTGTCACTCACCACCGTCGAGCGGTCCGCGCTCAGGGTGGCCGCGTGGATCGCGCCGGAGCCGCTCGCAGAGCCGTAGCGCACGTAGAAGAGACGCCCCTCGTAGTCGGGGCCCAGCCCACAGCCCTGGCAGAACCGTGCCCCTGTGATCCCCGTCGCCGCCTCGATGTTCAGCGCCGGGAGCACGGGGCTCGGCCCGTCCTGGTTGGTGTTGAAGGGTGCCTCGGGCGGCTTCCCGCACGTTCCCTTCGGCCCCCAGCCGTAGTTGGCGCCTTTGAGGACGAGGTCGAGCTCGTCGTTGCAGCCGCCGTTCGGGCCTGGCCCAAAGGGCTCGCCGGCGTGCTCGGGGTCAGGTCCGTTGTCGGTCGCCCAGAGCCGGCCAGTTGCAGGATCGAAGTCGAAGCCGAAGACGTTGCGGAAACCGTAGGCGAAGACGGGGTTGTTCGGGAAGGGATTGTCGGCGGGTGCCGTCCCGTCGGGTGTGATTCGCAGCAACTTGCCCTTGAGGCTGCCGAGCTCCTGGGCACGTCCTTCTTGGGCTCCCGCCAGCTCGGCCGTCGCCAGGCCGGACGCGCCGTCGCCCGTCGCGACGTACAGGTTGCCGCCGGGGCCGAACAGGACCCGCCCTCCGATGTGGCCTCCCACGTACGGGTCGCTGAGCAGCACGGTCAGGCCCAGCTGGCCCCCGGAGGATGCGATCCTGACGACTTGGTTGTGGCACGTGCCGTCAGCCGCGAGGCGCGTGACATACGCGTAGAGAGTGCTGGTCTGGGGGTAGTTCGGGTGAAGTGCCAGCCCGTACAGGCCCTGGTCCCTCGTGTTGCACAGGTTCGGCACTTGGAAATACGTCGTGTCCGACCCGGTCGCCGGATCGAAGACGCCGATCCTGCCGCTCCAGAGCTCGGAGTAGAAGATCCGACCGTCAGGGGCAACGGTGAACATCGCCGGGTAGTTCCGGCCACCGACCACGGTCGTGGCCGCCGGCGCCGCCGCTGCCGGGTCGACCCCTACCAGAGCTGGCACGGCGAGCAGTGAGGCGAGACAGACGATCAAGCGCTGCCGGCCGCGAGACGAACCCGTGCGCAATGAGCAGCGATGTCCCGAAGGAGCGAACGCCGCCGATGTTCCGCCGCCGTTCACCCTTCAAGCGTATACCTGGTCACTCCGGACATCAGGCTCGATCCGCCCGTCGACTCGGCCTCACCGTGGTGATCCGACCCCGAGCGCCCGCGGTAGCTTGTGGGTTCCGCGCCGCCCGGCCAGGACCCCACCGTGCACGAACGACTTCTCACCTTCCTTCGCTGTCCCGCCTGCCAGGGCGGCTTGGAGCTCGAGGCGCTGGCGGCCGTCCCGACCGATGGTCAGATCGAGGTCTCCGAAGGCCTGCTGCACTGCGGGGAGGGGCACTGGTTCCCCGTCGTAAGGGGTGTCCCCCGCATGCTTCCGGACGCCCTTCGAGAGCACTGGAGCACGCTCGCCGGGTGCCTGGCTACGGTCGACTCACCTGCCGTCCGCGAGCTGGCGACTCGGATGAGGAGCGCCGACGGAGCCGGCGCGGCGTACGACCGGCGCACCCGCGAGAACTTCTCTCTCGAATGGGACCATCACGACCTCGGCGACAACACGTGGGGGATGGACCTCGACGACCGGGTGAGGTGGTTCTTCCTGGAGCCCCTGCGCATCGACGCGGACGACCTCGCCGGGAAGGTCGTGCTCGACGCCGGCTGTGGGAACGGGAGCCAGTCGGTGGCGTACACGCGCCACGGGCTGGAGGTCGTTGCCCTGGACCTGAGCTCCGGGCTCGAACACGGCCAGCGCCTACGTCATGTCCTGCCGGGCGCCCGACCTGACCGCGTCCACTTCGTGCAGGGGGACCTGATGTCGCCGCCGCTCGCCCCCTCCTCGATGGACATCGTCCACTCGGCGGGCGTCATCCACCACACTCCCGACACCGAGCTGACGTTCCGCCGGCTGGCAACGCTCGTCGCCCCCGGCGGCACCTTGTACGTGTGGGTGTACAAGTACGAGCCGATGGTGACGCCGGTCGTGAACACGCTCCGGGCCGTGACGACGCGTGTACCGCCCAGCCTGTTCGCCCGTGTGGCGAGAAGGTCGGCGGGGGCGTTCCAGCTCTTCTGCCGAACCGTGAACGCCCTGGGCATCCGCACGTACTCGGCCCTCGACCGGCGCGAGGCGGCGCTGGCGCTCATGGACATCTTCGGCGCCCCGTACGCCCACTACCACTCCTTCGACGAGGTCGCCCGCTGGTACAGGAGCGAAGGGTTCGACGAGATATGGGGCTGCAACGACGGTCGGCGCGGGTTCGGCGTCTGTGGGCGGCGGACGGGCGGCACCACGCCGCTACAAGATCTCGCCACGGCCCAGGCGCCGTGAGAGACGGGAACTCCTCGACCACGTCGATGCCCGATCGGCTAGCCCCCGCCTTCACCGGAGCGGCGGGCTGATGTGCGGCATCGCCGGCAGCGTCGGGTTCGGCGCGGCGGCGGCGCGTCACTCGGTCGAACGCCAGCTGCGCACGCTCGACCACCGGGGGCCCGACTCGTGGGGCATACACGAGGGACGAGGTGGTGCCATCGGACAGACCCGGCTGGCGATCATCGACCTGGTGACCGGCGACCCGCCGATCACCAACGAGGACGGCACCATCGGCACCGTTCTCAACGGTGAGATCTACAACTTCCAACTGCTGCGGGCGGACCTCCGGCGGGCGGGCCACCGCCTCCAGACCGAGGGCGACACCGAGGTCATCGCCCACCTGGCCGAAGACCTGGAGCCCGTGGCGCTGGCCGATCGGCTCCACGGGATGTTCGCCTTCGCCGTCTGGGACGATCGCCGGGAGCGTCTGGTCCTGGGCCGCGACCGCCTCGGGAAGAAGCCTTTGTACTACTGGACCGACGGCACCCGCCTGGTGTTCGGCAGCGAGATCAAGGCGGTGCTGGCCGACGGTCAGGTACCTCGAGAGCTCGACGACTCCGCCGTCGCCGCCTATCTGACGTTCGGTTACGTGCCCACCCCCCGGACGTTCTACCGGGGCATTCGCAGCCTTCCGCCTGGTCACGTCCTCACGGTCGAGCGAGGCAAGGACCCGCGCGTCGAGCAGTACTGGCAGCCGCAGGTGCCGGCGCCCGGCGGCCCTTCGGTCCTCGACCTGTCGGCGGACGACGCCGCCCGCGAGGTGCGAAGCCGGCTCACCGCGGCCGTCGAGCGTCGCCTCATCGCCGACGTCCCCCTCGGCGCGTTCCTCAGCGGTGGGATCGACTCGAGCACGGTGGTCGGGATCATGGCCGAGCTGAGCCCGAAGCCCGTGCTGACCTTCACAATCGGCTTCGACGACACCGAGGGGTTCGACGAGCGTCCGTTCGCCCGGCTCATCGCCGAGCGCTTCGCCACCGAGCACGTCGAGTTCGTCGTCGCCCCCGACGCGGTCGACCTCGTCGAGCGCCTCGTGTGGCATCACGACCAGCCGTTCGGCGACTCGAGCGCCATCCCCACCTTCCTCCTCTCCGAGCTCACCCGGCGCCACGTCACCGTGGCCCTTTGCGGCGACGGCGGTGACGAGCTGTTCGCCGGTTACGAGCGGTTCACGGCCGCCCTCCTGCTCGAACGCTACGGGGGGCTCCTGGGCCTCGGACGGCGCCCAC
>DATAAF010000063.1:0-5564 GCA_036260255.1 Acidimicrobiales bacterium
CCGGCGGCGGCGGCGGCGACACCGGCGGCGGCGGCGGCGGCGGCGGCGGCGGCGGCGAGCGGCGGTCGCTCCCCGGCGCGGCGGCGATCGGCGCGGTGGCGGGCTCGCTGTCCGGGTTGTTGGGCGTCGGCGGAGGGGTCGTGCTCGTGCCCGGCTTCAGCGAGATGCTGCGCCTCCCCCTGAAGACGGCCATCGCCACCTCCCTCGCCTGCGTGGGCATCCTGGCGGTGCCGAGCACCGCCGCCCACGCCCTCCTCGGCGACATCCACTGGCGGATGGCGCTGCTGCTGGCCGTCGCCGTCGTGCCCGGGTCGCGCCTCGGCGCCGTCCTCTCCATCCGCGCCACCAACCGGCGCCTGCGCCTTGCCGTCGCCGCCTTCCTGGGCGCCATCGCCGTCGCCTACGGGATCGGCGAGATCAGCGCCGCCCTGCGATGAGCTCCCGGGCCCGGGCGAAGACGGCGTCGAACGCAGGCTCGCTGAGCTTGCCCGTGAACGTGTTCTGCTGGCTGGGGTGAAACGAGTCGACCAGCACCCGGCCGTCGGGCAGCGAGTGCTGGGCCAGATGGGCGAACCGGGGGCGGGGGCGGAGCCCGTACAGGCCGCCCGCCACCGCGTCGTGGGCGAACTGGCCCAGGGCGACGATCACCTCGGCCCGGTCGAGCAGGGCCAGCTCCCGCGCCAGGTACGGCAGGCACCGGTCGCGCTCCTCGGGCGTCGGGCGGTTGGCCGGCGGCGCGCAGCGGACGGCGGCGGCCACCCAGGCGTCGGTGAGGCGGAGGCCGTCGTCGGCGTACTCGCTCGTCGGCTGGTTGGCGAACCCGGCGCGCCACATTGCCCGGAACACCCAGTCACCGGACCGGTCCCCCGTGAAGATGCGCCCGGTGCGGTTGCCGCCGTGGGCGGCGGGCGCCAGCCCCACGACGACGAGCCGGGCGGCGGGGTCCCCGAAGGCGGGAACCGGCCGGCCCCAGTACGACTCGTCCCTGAAGGCGGCCCGCTTCTCGGCCGCGACCTCCTCGCGCCACGCCACCAGGCGCGGGCAGGCCCGGCACGACACCACCTCCGCCCTCACCTTCTCCAGCGAATCCGTGCCGTCCCCTCCGACTCCGTATCTCCCGGCTGAGGGTAGGTTGGCGCCCACCGATGCCCCGCACCAAGGCGCGCCCGCGCCCGACCCTCGTCCTGTTCGTGCGTCACGGCCACACCCCCACGACGGGCAAGCTCCTCCCCGGTCGAGCGGCCGGCCTCCACCTGTCCGACGACGGGCTCGCCCAGGCGCGGGCGGTGGCCGAGCGCATCGCCGCCCTGCCCTCGATCGACGCGGTGTACTCGTCGCCGTTGGAGCGGACGCGGGAGACGGCGGCCGCCATCGCCGCCGCCCGCGGCCTCAAGGTGAAGACGGAGCGGGGCCTGCTCGAGGCGGACATCGGGGAGTGGACCGGGCGTGACCTCAAAGCGGTGCGCCGGATCCCCGAGTGGAAGGCGGTGCAACGACACCCCAGCGGGTTCCGGTTCCCGGGCGGGGAGAGCTTCCTCGAGATGCAGAGCCGCATGGTCGACACCGTCGACCGCCTGCGAGCCGCCCACCCCGGGGCCACCATCGTCGCCGTCTCCCACGCCGATCCCATCAAGGCGGCGATGGCCCACGCCCTCGGCACCCACCTCGACCTCTTTCAGCGGTTCGCCATCTCACCGTGCTCGGTCAGCGCGGTCGCCTACGGCGACGGTGGACCGATGGTGCTGACCGTGAACTCGGTGGACGACCTCCGCGCTCTCAAGCCCGCATGACCGACGCGCGGCGGCGACCGTGAGCTCATCGTTCGAGATGCCCGAGCTCGACGTCCTCACGACTGGCACCGAGGGCCCGCCGGGGCGGCGCGTCTTCTACCTGCAGGCCCGCCGGGGCGACCAGGTCGTCACCCTGCGCCTGGAGAAGACCCAGGTGGCCGCTCTGGTCACCTACCTGTCGGCGCTGCTGGCCGACCTGCCGCCACCCGGGGACCTGCCCACCGACCTCGACCTGGTCGAGCCGCTGGTGCCCGAGTGGGTGGTCGGATCGCTGGGCGTCTCCTACGACGAGGAAGGGGACCGCATCATGCTGGTGGCGGAGGAGCTCGTGGACGAGGGCGAGGAAGCGGCCCACGCCCGCTTCACCGCCACCCGCGAGCAGATCGCCGCCCTGTCCCGCCACGGCGCCGCGGTGGTCGAGGCCGGGCGCCCGCCGTGCCCGCTGTGCGGGCAGCCCCTCGACCCCGAAGGACACATGTGCGTCCGGCTGAACGGACATCGCCAGATCCACTGACGCTCCTCGGCGCCGGCCGGATCGAGGTGAAGGGCCGGCTGCCGTGGAGCTCGAACGGGACGTTCCTCGTGCAGCTGTGCCTCGACGGGACCTCCGCCCTGGCCGTCTACAAGCCCCTCCGGGGCGAGCGGCCGCTGTGGGACTACCCGAGCGGGCTGTACCGGCGGGAGGTGGCGGCGTACGTGGTCTCCGAGGCCCTCGGGTGGGGGCTCGTGCCGGAGACGGTGACGCGCGAGGACGGTCCGCTGGGACCGGGGTCGCTCCAGCGGTTCGTCGACGCCGACTTCTCCGAGCACTACTTCACGCTGCTCGAGCGCCCCGAGCACCACGAGGCGCTCAAGGCGATCTGCACCTTCGACCTCCTCATCAACAACGGTGACCGCAAGAGCGGGCACTGCCTGCTCGGCCCCGACGGCCGGATATGGGGCATCGACCACGGCTTGTCGTTCCACACCGACCCCAAGCTGCGGACGGTGATCTGGGACTTCGCCGGACAGACCGTCCCGCCGGCCCGCCTCGACGCGGTGGCCCGTCTGGCGGTCGCCCCGCCCGCCGAGCTCGCCGGCCTCGTCGACGACGAGGAGATCGAGGCCCTGGTCGCCCGGGCCTCGGCGATCGTCCGCCACCCCGTCTTCCCCAAGGTGCGCTCGTCCCGGGCGTACCCGTGGCCCCTCGTGTGAGACGCGACCGCATCGGCGAGCTCATCGAGGGTGGCGACCTCGACGACCTCGTGCGCCACGTCGACAAACTCTGCTTCGAGGAGGACTGGGACGGGCTGGTCGAGCTCCGCGACCGCTCCCGCAAGGCCCTCGAGCGCGGGCGCCAGCTCTGGCCGGTGGCCAGCCTGGCCGAGTACCGCCTCGCTCTCGAGGCGCCGGGGCCCTGGGCGGCCGCGGTGGTGGTCCCCGGAGCCGGGCGCTTCGCCCTCGGACCGCTACCCGAGGTGGCGGCCCAGGGCCACGCCTGGGCCGAGCTCGCTCCCCACCTGCCCCGCACGCCGGAGGCCACGTTCGTCGCCCACGAGCGGGTGGTGCGGGGAGAGGACCTGACCGGCGACCGGCGCTTCGACCGGACCGCCCTCGAGCTGCCGCTGCGGCTCGAGCGGTGGGAGCCGGCGTACCCCCTCGCCGTCTACCGGGCCGACGAGGTCCAGTTCCCGGAGCACCCGTCGGCGACCGGGGTGGAGGTGGCGGGCGCACCAGTCGTCGAGCTGCCGGCGCCGGTTGAGGAGGTGGAGGAGCCCGACGCGTGCACCGCCCTGGTCGAGCTGGCCGGAGCGTGGACGACGGAGTCCAACGGACGGGCCCGGGCGGTGGCGGTCGCCGGCAGCGCCCTCGCCGCCGTCGCCACGCTGGGGGCGACCGCCGCCGGGCCATCGGCCCCCGTGCGGCTGGCACCCGTTCCGGTCCAGGACGCTCTCGCCGCCATGGCCTGGACGGCGGCCAGCGGAGGCGCCCACGGCCGCCGGCGAGGGATGGCCGCCGGCCGCTTCGGCGCCTGGTGGGCGGCGACCGCCCTCACCCTCGGGTTGGACCGCTGGCCGCCCCCTGCGCCCGCGTTGGGCGAGGCGGTCGGCGCACTCCGCTGGTACCGCTGGCGGCCGGCGAGCGGGGCACCGGCGGGCTGGTCCCTCCGCTTGGCCGTCGAGGATGCCGTCGCCGGCCGGGCGTGGGCGGTGGAGGCCGTCGACACGACCTGACCCTCCCACGCGGTTGGAGGGGGCGGTGTGTCAGCGCCGGCGGCGGCCGAGCCGGTAGCCGAAGCCGAGGATGGCCAGGACGGCCAGAAGGATGCCGACGAAGAGGAGCCACAGGACGGTTTTCACCAGCGCGCCGATGACCCCGAGGACCAGCGCGATCACGAGCAGGGCGACGAGCGCGGGCATCCGCCCTCGACCCTACCTGCCGCCCGGCGACCCGCCTCGGTTGCGCCCTTCGATCCGGCGCCAGCCAGTACGGTCGGGGTGACGGCCGAGGAGGACGCCACAGGTGACGGAGGGAGAGGTCCGGCTGGAGGTGCCGGCATCGCCGGAGTTCCTCCGCGTGGCGCGCATGATGGCCGCCGGCGTGGCGAGCCGCCTGGGGTTCACCCTCGAGGAGGTGGACGACCTCCGCATCGCGATCGACGAGCTGTGCTTCTGCCTCGTCGGCCGCAACGGCCGTCCCGGCACCGTGTCGCTCCGGTACCTGATGAGCGACGAAGGCCTGGCCGTCGAGGGCACCGGGCGGTTCGCCGACCGGGCGGGCGAGGAGCCGCGGCTGTCGCCGATGTCCCTGCAGATCCTGCAGGCGGTCACCGACGACTGCAACGTCGAGGTGGGCGCCGACGGGCCGACCTTCCGACTGTTCAAGCGCCGGTTGGTGTGACGTCCATGGCCTTCGACGCCCAGGAACGCGACGACCTCCGTCGCAAGTTCCGTGAGTACGCCGAGACGAAGGACCCCGAGCTCCGCGAGGAGCTGGTCACCGCCCACATCGGCCTGGCCGAGTACCTGGCCCGGAGGTTCACCAACCGGGGGGAGCCGCTCGACGACCTCGTGCAGGTCGCCTCGCTCGGGCTCCTCAAGGCGGTCGACCGCTTCGACCCCGAGCGAGGCCTGGAGTTCTCGACCTACGCCACCCCGACGATCGTCGGCGAGCTCAAGCGCCACTTCCGCGACAAGGGGTGGGCCGTCCGGGTCCCCCGCCGGGTGCAGGAGCTGCACCTGCGCCTGGCGACGGTCGTGAGCACGCTCTCCCAGGAGCTCGGGCGCTCTCCGACGATCGGCGAGATCGCCCAGGCGGCCAGCGTCTCCGAGGAGGACGTGCTGGAGGCGATCGAGGCCGGCCACGCCTACCGCTTCACGTCGCTCGACGCGCCGAGCGGCGCCGACGAGGAGGGCACCCTGGCGTCCCAGCTCGGCGGTGACGACCAGGCCCTCGTGGACAGCGAGCACCGGGTCGCCCTCTCGCCCCTCATCGCCCGCTTCCCGCCGCGGGAGCGCACGATCCTGCACCTGCGCTTCTTCGAGGGGCTCACCCAGTCGGAGATCGCCAGCCGCCTCGGGATCAGCCAGATGCACGTCTCACGGCTCCTGGCGCGCAGCCTCGCACAGCTACGGGCGTCGGCCAACAGCGACGCCTGACACGCTCCTACGCTCGCTACGCTCGCGGGAACTGCGACGTCGCCGCCTTCGGCGGCGGCGTTTCTTTCCGTTCCGACCGGGCAGGTCTCGCTGCGCTCAACGCCCGGTCGGCGCTCGCCGCAACTGCGACGTCGCC
>DATAAF010000064.1:0-38528 GCA_036260255.1 Acidimicrobiales bacterium
AGGACGCTAGCCGTGACCGACACCTCTCAAACCGACGACAAGGCCGGCGACGACGACGCCGGCAACGGCGGCGACACCGACGACGAGTCCCAGACCACCGGGTCCTCGGGCGACGACGGCGGCTCGCAGGACGAAGGGTCGTCTGACGACGAGGAGCAGAGTGACGAGGACGAGTCCGACGACGGGGACGACGCCGACGAGGACGACGCCGACGACGACGCCGACGACGAGTCCGGCGAAAAAGAGTCCGACGAGGGGTCGGACGAAGACGAGTCGGACGAGGACGAGGAAGGGGACAGGGACGAGCACGGCGAGCCGAACGAGGAGCAGCTCGACGAGCTCGGTGAGCGCATCTCCTCCGCCCGGTCGATGGGCGAGGAGAACGTCGAGGGTGTAGCCGAGACGGCGGAGGAGGCCCAGGAGAAGGCGGAGCACGAGGACGAGGAGGAGCCCGCCCGCGAGGACGACGAGCAGTTCCACAAGAGCGGCGCCGCGTCGCACGAGGAAGGCGGCGAGGGCACCGAGGACACCAGCGACGACCAGGCCACCGCCCCGCCGGGCTGAGTCAGAGACCCAGGTGGAGCTGGCGGGCGGGCCGCGGCCGGGAACGCCGGGACGGCTCGACCGCCCTGGCCTCGCCCGCCGATGCCGACCTCCCGCCGTGGCGGGCGACCATTCCTGCCACCAGCCGGGACAGCTCGTTCTGCGTCGCCTTGGGCGCGTAGGCGCGCGGGTAGAGGTGGGCATGCTCGTCCATGAGCTCGGGCCGGGCCCCGGCCAGCCACCCGAGGTACTGCTCGCGCACGCCCGGACGGAGGTGGAGGAGGATGGGCGAGATCGAGCGGGCGCCCGCCTCGACGCACGCCTTGACCACCGCCTCGAGCTGCTCGGGCCGGTCGGACAGGCCGGGGAGCACCGGGGCGACGAGGACGCCGCTGGGCACGCCCGCCTCGTTCAACCGGGCCACCGCCTCCACCCGCTTCATCGGGTGAGGCGTGCCCGGCTCGGTGGCCCGCCAGACTTCCTCGTCGAGGGTGCCGATCGACAGGTTGACGGCCACCTGGGTCCGCCTGGCCGCCTCCGCCAGCAGCTCGAGATCGGACAGCACGAGCGTCGACTTGGTCAGGATCGAGAACGGGTTGGCCGCCTCGGTGAGGACGCCGACGATGCCGCGGGTGAGTCGGTACTTGCCCTCGCACCGCTGGTAGGGGTCGGTGTTGGTGCCCATGGCGATGTGGTCGCCCGCCCACCGCCCCGGCGCCAGCTCCGCCCGCAGCCGCTCGACGGCGTTGACCTTGACGACGATGCGGCGCTCGAAGTCCTCGCCCGCGTCCATTCCCAGGTACTCGTGGGTCGGCCGGGCGAAGCAGTTGTGGCTGACGACGCCGTTGGCGATGAAGTCGCCGGTACCGGTGGTGATGTCGTACATGGGCAGGTCGAGGCCCAAGGGCTCGACGGAGACGACTCGCCGGGCGCCCGTGCCCTTCATCGCCCGCCCCGTGATCGTGCGCTTCCGGGTGGTGGCCGGATCGACGGTGAGGATGAAGCGAACGATCTCGGGCAGCCCTCCGAGCAGTCGGATGGCGCCCACGCCGTTCGGTTTCGGTCGCTCGCAGACGGAGCGGAACCCCAGACGAGCGAGCGCGCCCGAGACCTGCGCCATGATCTCGGGGTCCTCGTTCGAGATCCGGATGACCCCGCCGAGGTGGCCCTCGGCGTCGTAGATCCCGGCGAGGAACCCCTTGGTCCACTCCTCGCAGGGTTCCGAAGGCCATTCGATCAGGCTCTCCATCCGCTCGACTGGTGCCCGGGCCTGGGTGCCGATGGCGCGGATCGCCTGCCGGTTCCCCGTCGCGGCGGCGAACGGGAACTCCGTCGTCGGCACCGACGCCGTCTGGAGGTATGAGCGGGCGCGGGTCAGTGGCTCGAGGTCGACCAGGGCCAACCGGAACGCGTGATGGACCCAGGCCGCCCCACCTCTCCGGTGGTAGGCGCGGTGCGCCAGGGACCCATCCCCTCGCTGGATCCCACACAGGTAGCCCCGCTGGTACGGGGAACTCGCGATCGGGCCCCTCGGGACCGGCCCGATCCCGAGGAGAGCGTTGTTCGCGGTCAGGTGAGGACGGCAGTCAGCGCCCCACCCGGTCCCGGTGACGTGCTTCCAACCCCGTTCGGTGAGGAACCGGTGGTCGCCGCTGGCGACGAGCGTGGCACCGTCCTCCAACGTGACCCGGAACGCCGGCTTGACGGTGCTCCAGTGGGCCAGCACGGGGGTCGCGACGTAGCGGCGGTAACGCCCGACCCGGTCGGTGCCGACGACGAGGTCGCCGACGCGCAGGTCCGCGATGGGACGCAGCCGTCCTTCGGCCAAGAGAACCGGGGTGTCACCCGAGATGCAGTAGACGCAGGCATGGCTGCATCCCCTGTAGGCGTTGATCGTGTAGCGGAAGGGGACGGCGGAGGTCTTGGGGACCTCGTTGATGATCCGCCGGGCGCGGACGTGCAGGAACTCCATGCCCCTGAACTCGCCCCGGCCGACGTGGCGCTCGACCTCGTCGAACAGGGTGCCCTGGGGGTCGTCGTCGGCCAGCCGCCACCGGAGGTCGGGAGGAGCGCTCACCGTCCGTCAGTCTAACGAACAGGCGTTCGCTCGGCCACGGGAATGACGGAGCCCGGCACGGGGTACCGTGAGGTGCAGCATGGCAAAGGATCAGCGTGAGGACGTTCACCGCTTCCGCCGGACGCTCGAGGGCTTGATCGGCATACCGGCGAGCGATGGCAACCAGGTCGACGTGCTGCGCAACGGCGATCAGATCTTCCCCGCCCTGTTCGACGCCATCCGGTCGGCCGAATCGACCATCGACTTCCTCACCTTCGTCTACTGGGTCGGCGACATCGGGCGGGAGCTCGCCGAGACGCTGGCCGAGCGGGCCCGTGCCGGCGTCCGGGTGCGCGTCATCCTCGACGCCGTCGGCGCCTACGACCTCGAGGACGACGTCATCGAGACGATGCGGCAGGCGGGCGTGGTGGTCGTCAGGTTCCGCCCGGTGCAGAAGCTCAAGTTCTGGGAGAGCAACCACCGCACGCACCGCAAGGTGCTCATCTGCGACGAGAACGTCGCCTTCACGGGCGGCATCGGCATCGCCGACGAGTGGCGGGGCGACGCCCGCGACCCCTCGGAGTGGCGTGACACCCACTTCCGGGTTCGGGGACCAGCGGTGTGCGGCCTGCGGGCGGCCTTCGTGCAGAACTGGGCGGAGGCCGGCCACGCCCTGTTCGACGA
This sequence comes from Acidimicrobiales bacterium, assembly GCA_036260255.1. Lineage (GTDB taxonomy): Bacteria > Actinomycetota > Acidimicrobiia > Acidimicrobiales > AC-14 > DASZJY01. Next base: position 3,284 of record DATAAF010000064.1, read on the forward strand.
GGACGTCGACCGCTTCCCCGACCAGCCGACCGACGGCTCATCCGCCATCCAGGTGCTGCGGGGGGCGCCGGAGACCGGCTGGACGGACATGAGCACGCTCTTCCGCACGCTGCTCGCGCTGGCTCGCCGCCGGGTGCGCATCACCACCGCCTACTTCGTCCCCGACGACCTGACCACCGACCTCTTGTGCGACGCGGCCAAGAGGGGCGTGGAGGTGGAGATCCTGGTACCGGGCCCCCACATCGACAAGCGGTTCGTGCAGGTGGCGGGCGAGGCCGAGTTCCAGCCCCTGCTCGACGGGGGCGTGAAGCTGTGGGCCTACCAACCGACCATGCTCCACGCCAAGGTGATGACCGTCGACGGGGCGGTGTCGAACGTGGGCTCCGCCAACTTCGACGCCCGGTCGCTGCTGCTCGACGACGAGGTCAACATGGTCGTCTTCGACCCCCGCGTCACCGCCGAGCTCGACGCCCACTTCGACGACGACCTGTCCCGCTCGGAGCCCATCGAGCCCGGCGAGTGGTCACGGCGTGGGCCAGTGCAGCGGGCCAAGGAGGCGGTCATGAGCGCCGTCGACGACCACATGTAGGGGGCGGGTCAGCGCCGCACGGCGAGGAAGCGCAGGTTGCGCTCGGCGTAGGGCGTCACGCACACCTCGGAGAAGCCGTTGGCCTGCAGCAGCTCGCAGAGCCACTCCCGGTCGAACAATGTGTGGTGGGCGTTCCAGATCCAACGGGGGACGCCGCGGTCGTCAACCCCCTTGTGGGCGTCACGGTCGGAGTGGCCGCCGAGGATCCAGTAGTTGGCCTCCTTCGTGCTCAGCACGCCGCCGGCCCATTGGGCGGCCAGGAGCCGGGCGTCGGGCACGCCGATGTTCAGCGACGCACCGGGGCGCAGCACGCGCGCCCATTCCCGGAGGGTGGTCTCGACCAGCTCCCAGCTCTGGTGCTCGAGGACGTGGTTGGCCCGCAGGGCGGTGACCGAGCCGTCGGCGAACGGCAGCTGGTCGAGGCGGCACAGCACGGTGATGCCGTCGAGGGGCAGGACGTCGGTGTGAACCTCGTAGCCGCCGTCGGGGTGCTCGCCGGCGCCGATCTCCACCCTCACGAGTCGCCCCCCTCCTCTCCCCCCTCCTCTCCCCCCTCCTCTCCCTCCTCCTCGCCGTCGGGTCCCGGCGGCTCGAGCTTGCGGATCTCCTTGGCGGGGATGCCGGCGACGACGGCGTACGGCTCGACGTCCTCCGACACCAGCGAGCAGGCGCCGACCACGGCGTGGTCACCGATCGTGCACGGCCCGAGCACGGTCGCGTTGCTGGCCACCCACACGCCCTCGCCGATGACCACGTCCCGTCCCTCCTTGGGGATGCTCTTCTGCCGCTCGGCTCCGAACTTCTTGACGTCGTGGGAGCCGGTGAGGACCGACACGTTGTGGCCGAAGAACGCGTGGTCGCCCACTGTGATGTGGCCCGACGACAGGTTGAACAGGGCGTTGTTGACGATGGCGGTGGGGGCGATGTGCAGTCGTGACTCGTCCCCGTGGATCAGGGGTTTGGTGAGGACGTCCTCCTCCGGAGCGTGCGGGTAGCGCGCCTCGTGGTCGGCCAGCGCCCGCCGCACGAGCGCCTCGAGCCGAGGGACAAAGAACCGGTCGAACAGCTTGCCGCGGTCGGCCATGGGGCCTCCTTTCCGGGCGATCCCTTCCCCGGGCGGGCGATGTGTGAACGCGATGCGCTACGACAGGGCGACGATCCGTGTCCTCGCCACGGTGACGGCGCGGCCCGAGAGCGTCACGCGATCTCCCCGCAACCGCATCCCGACGGTGCCTCCACGAGCCGACGCCTGCTCGCCGACGAGGACCTCCCGGCCCAGCCGCCCCGCCCAGTAGACGGCCAGCACGCAGTGCGCGGCGCCGGTCACCGGGTCCTCGGGGATTCCCACGTTGGGCGCGAAGACCCGGCTCACGCAGTCGAACCCCCTCCTGTCCGCGGGGGCGGTGACGATCACGCACCGGGTGCCCACGGCGGCGAGGGCGGCCAGGTCGGGCTGGAGCTGCCGGACGAGGGCGGCGTCCTCGAGCTCGACCAAGGCGTCCCACCGGCCGACGCCGTACCAGCGCACGCCCGGTAGGTGCAACGCCGAGGGTGGCTCGGCCGCCGTCGGTCGGTCGGCCGGGAAGTCCATCTCGACCGCGCCGTCGTGGGACACGGTGCAGGCGAGGAGACCGCTCCGGGTGTGGAAGCGCGGTGAGCCGCCGAGCACGTGGGTGGCCGCCAGCGTGGCGTGCCCGCAGAGGTCGACCTCGGTCGTGGGCGTGAACCAGCGGAGGTCGTAGTCCCCGTCCGCTCGAGGGACGACGAACGCCGTCTCCGACAGGTTCATCTCGCGGGCGACCGCCTGCATCAGGGCGTCGTCGACGAAGGCCTCGAGGACCGCCACCGCCGCCGGGTTCCCGTTGAACGGCTCGGCGGTGAAGGCGTCGACCACCGTGAGCTCCAGCGCCACACGGGCACGGTAGGCCCGAGCGCCGCCGGCGGGCCGGCCCGAAGGTCCTCGCCGGCTTTTCGTCGGGCCGCAGGAGGGGGAAGACTCGGGCGCATGACTCTCGTGCACCGTGTACTGGCTCCCCGTCCCGTGAACAGCCTCGGCGAGCACGTGGACCGCGGCGGGGGCAGGGGGATCCAGGCCGCCCTGGCGGCGGAGCCCGAGGCGCTCATCGCCGAGGTGGAGGCATCGGGCCTGCGCGGAAGGGGCGGGGCCGGCTTCCCCACCGGCGTCAAGTGGCGGACGGTGGCCGAGAACCGCTCCAGCGCCCTACCGACGACGGTCGTCGTCAACGGGGCCGAGGGCGAGCCGGGGACGTTCAAGGACCGCACGATCATCCGCACGGACCCCTATCCCGTCATCGAGGGGGCGCTGATCGCCGCCCGGGCGGTGGGTTCGGCCCACATCGTCGTCGCCCTCAAGAAGGCGTTCGCCCGGGAGGTCGAGCGCATCCGATCGGTCATCGCCGAGGTCCACGAGGCGGGCTGGGCCGACGGTGTGGAGCTCGAGGTGTTCGAGGGCCCCGGGGAGTACCTCTACGGTGAGGAGACGGCCCTGTTGGAGACCATCGCCGGTCGCAAGCCCTTCCCCCGGATCTCACCGCCGTTCCGACGCGGCGTTCTCGACCTGGTCCAGACGCCATCCGACGCCCTCTCGGACAGCGGGCTGTCCGCACCGGTCGAGATGGCCGGCCCGGAGGGCGACTCGCCCGCCCCGCCGACGCTGGTCGACAACGTCGAGACCCTGGCCAACGTGCCGGCCATCGTCGCCCGGGGGGCGGCCTGGTTCCGCACCCAGGGCACCGAGAAGTCGCCGGGCACCATCGTGTGCACGGTCACCGGCCGGGTGCGCCACCACGGGGTGGGCGAGGTGATGATGGGCACGCCGTTGCGGGAGGTCATCCAGGACATCGGCGGGGGACCGCTGCCCGGGCGCCGCATCAAGGCGGTGATGTCGGGCGTGGCCACCGGTCTCGTCACCGAGGACCTGCTCGACACGCCGGTGACCTACGAGGACATGACCGAGGCCGGGAGCGGGCTGGGCTCGGCGGGCTTCATGGTCTTCGACGACACGGTGGACATGACCGCGGTGGCGGCCGGCGCCTCCCGCTTCCTGGCCATCGAGTCGTGCGGCCAGTGCACCCCGTGCAAGCAGGACGGGCTGGCCCTGGCCGAGCTGTGGGCCAAGCTGTGCCGGGGCGAGGGAGAGCCCCACGACCTCGAGGAGCTGGCCAAGCGGTCGATCACCGTCGGCGACCGGGCCCGCTGTTACCTCGCCCTCCAGCACCAGGCGCTGGCCAGCAGTGTCCTGGAGCGGTTCGCCGACGACGTGCGGGCCCACGTCGAGGGCGACGCGGTGCCCGTCGAGCTCGAGCTGGTGGCCGAGCTGGTGGACATCGCCGACGGTGCGGCCAGGCTCGACGAGGAGCACCGTGACAAGCAGCCCGACTGGAGCTTCGGCGACGAGTACTCGGGCAAGTCGCCCGCCGACCTGTTCGCCGAGCACCGGGCCGACGACGAGACGGCCCGCTCGCCGGGGCCGGGACGATGAGCGAGCACGGCGAGCGGGGACGCCGGGACCTGCCCCGCGCGTGCGGCCGCCGCTCGCTGGGCCCGGCGTCCCCTCGAGGCGAGCCGAGCGCAGCTCGCAGGGAGACATCGTGAGCGACCCGGGGCGGTTCCCGTTCACCGTCGTCGACGACATCGTCCACCACCTCGACACGCCGCTCGAGCCGTGGAGCATCGAGGCCGAGGTGGCGGTGGAGGGGCGCCTCGACGACGACCGGCTGCGTCAGGCGGTGGGGGAGGCGCTGTCGCGCCACCCCATGGCGCGAGCCCGGTGCATCCCGGCACGGGGCTCGGAGCGCACCTACACCTGGGAGATCACCGAGGCGCCCGACGTCGACCCCTTGGTGGTCGTCGACTGCGCCGACGACGCCGTGCTGGGCCGTGTCCGGGACCGCCTGCAGAGCCTCAGCGTGCCCCTCGCCGAGTCACCGCCGCTGCGAATGCGCCTCGCCCACCACCCCACCGGTGACCGCGTCATGCTCAACGCCAACCACGCCGCCTTCGACGGTTTCGGCTGCGTCCGCCTGCTCCAGTCGGTCGCCCGGGCGTACACCGGCGACGACGATCCCCAGCCCGACGTCGACCTGGCCGATGCCCGCGACGTCGAGCGCCACCTGTCGGCCGACGACCCCGAGGTCAAGCAGGCGCGGCTGAAGACATTGGCCGACAAGCTGCGTGACCTCGCCGACGCCCCCGCCCGGGTGGCGCCCGAGGGGGGCGAGGAGGAGGCGGGGTACCGCATCGTGCACCGCTCGGTGCCGCCCGAGGAGGCGCAGCGGCTGTCCGAGATCGACCACCCGGGGACGGTGAACGACGTGCTCATGGCCGGCCTCCACCTGGCCATCGCCGCCTGGAACGCCGAGCACGGGACGACGACCGGTCGCATCAGCGTGCTCATGCCGATGAACCTGCGGCCCAAGGAGTGGCAGGAGGAGGTCGTCACCAACTTCGTGCTGATGACCCGGGTCTCGACCATCCCGGCCGACCGCATCAGCCCGTCGACCACCCTGGCCGCCATCACCGCCCAGACCGAGCACGTGAAGCGATGGGGCACCGGGGCGTCGGCGATCGAGCTGCTCGGTCGGTCGGCGCGCCTGCCGCTGTGGATGAAGCAGTCGGTCTCCCCGTTGCTGCGGGTCACCGGGAACCGCCTAGTCGACACCGCCCTGCTCTCCAACCTGGGAAAGATCCCCAACCCGCCGGCGTTCGGCCCCGAGGCCGGGAAGACGACGGGCCTGTGGTTCTCGGCTCCGGCCCGGCTCCCGTGCGGGATCTCCATCGGCACCGCCTCGGTGGGCGGTGAGCTCGACGTGTCCGTGCGGGTCCGCCGGCCACTCCTGGGCGACGACGCCTCCGAGCGGTTCACCGACACGTACATGGCCGAGCTGGCCCGGCTGGCGGGGCGCCCAGCCAGCGCGCTGGCCGGCTGAAGTGCGAGCCGCTTGCGTGCCAACCGGCGCAGCCGGGAAAGAAAGAGGCGTGAGCAGACTGGCATGGATCCCTGAGGCCGCCCATCAGGCCCGCAAGTTCCTCCGGCCGCTGCCAAACAGCGGCGCCCACGCACCGCTGCCCCCTCCGCTTCCGAACGGCCGGGTCGTCTACATCCCCGGGCGGGGCGAGACGTTCGTCCGAGAGGCGCCCGGGAGCGGCTCCGGCCCGACCGTCGTCCTGCTCCACGGCTGGACGCTGAGCGCCGACCTGAACTGGTTCTCGGGCGGGTACGAGGTGGCCAGCCGCCACGGGCCGATGGTGGCGCCCGACCTGCGGGGGCACGGGCGCGGCCTTCGGAGCGAGGAGCCGTTCACCCTGGAGGCGGCGGCCGAGGACGTGGCCGGGCTGCTCGTCGAACTCCAGGCGGGCCCCTCGGTGATCGTGGGCTACTCGATGGGGAGCTCGATCGCCCTACTGCTCGCCCACATGCACCCCGAGCTGGTGTCCGGGCTGGTCCTCGCATCCGTGGGCCTGCAGTGGCGCGCGTCGGTTCGTGAGCGCCTGCTGTGGTTCGGCATGGCGGGTGTCGAGTACGTCCTCCGTTTCGGCGCCCCCCAGGGCATCACCGACCGCTACCTGCGCGAGGCGGTCCAGCAGTCGCCCGCCCTCGGGCCCTACCGCAGCTGGCTCAAGGCGGAGGCCCGCCGGGGCGACGCCAGCGACATCGCCAACGCCGGTAAGGCCCTGGGCAACTTCGATGCCCGGGGCATCGTCAGGGGGATCTGTGTCCCTACGGCGGTCGTCGTCACCAACCGTGACCACCTGATCCGGGCGGACAAGCAGCGGACCTTGGCCGACGCCATCCCCGGGGCGGTGTGCGTGGAGGTGGACGGGGCCCACAACGCCTGGATGGTGAACCCGGTGGGGTGGTGCGACGCCCTCGACGAGGCGCTGAACCTGGTGACCGGCGCCCTCGACGGGCAGCGCGTCTGGGGCCGCGAGCCGAGCCACGACGAGGCGGTGCCCCCGCCCCGAGGCGTCCCCGCCGCCGAACTGGTGTCCTGACGGCCCTCGACCGTCCGCACCGGGCGGCGGGCGCCTCAGGCGGACGTGTGAGCGTAGGAGAACCGTCCGCGCGAGGCGCTGCGGTCCTGCAGGTCCGTCTCGAGCGGCGCCCGGTTGACGCTGATCTGGAACCGGGCGGACTTCCCGACCTCCGTCGGCGTCCCCAGGACGCGGGCTAGGGCGCTGTCCGCCAGCGTCGTAATCCGCCCGAGCGCTCCGACCAGCGGGTACATCTCGACGCCGCCCATGTCGCCGCTCTGGCCCATCCGGACCGTCGTCGTCCTCCCGTCCTGCGAGTAGTGAAGGGCGGCGCGCTTGACGATCGGGTTCGGGCCGCTGAGCTCCTTGAGCTCTTCGAGCGGTCCGCCCAGTCGCCCCGAGAAGGCGTTCTCCAGAGCGCTCGCCTGCTCGTCGGAGGCGTCGTCGCCGATCAGGAGCACCACCTCTTGCCCGCCCGAGTGGCGATGTCCCTGGTGGTGGGAGACGGCGACGACGGTGAGGTTGGAGACGTCGACACCGTCGATGACCCCCTTCTCGACGTGCCATGCGATGAGACCGGTGCAACCGTCCTCGTGAGGGTCCTCGTCGAACCAGCACGGACAGACCACGTAGCAGTCGCAGGCCTCGAGGAAGATCCCCTGCATCGTGTAAGGCATCGCCGCTCCCTCGTGACCCGCGCTACGGCGCGACGTGGACGTGACCGCCGCCCCCACCAGGGACGCCGCCACTGTGGCCATGTTCCCCGCCGCCGGGTACCTCCGACCCACTTAGGTCGATGTCGCCGACGTCGTGGAGTGAAGAGAGGCCGGTCCCCGCGATCGTCCTGGTCAACTCCTCCATGGTGATGAGGTCGGAGGCCGCCGCCTCGCGGGGTGCCGGCTGCGCTTCCGGCAGGATCCCCGCCCAGGTTCCGGTCCAGAAGTTGTCTCCGAAGACGCCGTTGGCGTACTTCCACTCTTCGAGGCGGTCGTCGACCCATCCGGCGAACCGCCAGTAGATCGGGTTGACCTGCATCGAGTAGTAGTCGCTGAGGAAGTCGTAGCGCGGGTCGTCCCACTCCACGGCGATCGTCGCCGTCTCCGCCGGGCCGACGGTCGGCCGCATCGCCCCCGGGGCCTGCGCCCATCTCCGGCGGAACGGGTTCACGAGGTAGTAGTCGACGAGCGCTCCGAGCCGGCCGAGGCTGATGGCTCGCAGGAACGTCGGGTCGCTGAACGTCCTCTCCCACGTCCGGAAGTGCTTCTCGAACACGACGTCGGTCTTGATCCGAGCGACGTAGCGGTTGACGATCGCCGGCGACCCGGGGTCGAACCAGGGTGGAGGTACCGGGAAATCGGGGTCGCCGGGACCGGGCAGGTGAACCCATCCCTCGACCTGGGGGTAGTCCGGGTCTCCCACCTGGGTGAGGATGCGGTTGACGCGGCGAATGAGCTGACGGTTCGTGAAGAAGAAGTCCTCGCCCGAGTTGTTGTCGAGGATGGGCCGTTCGTTCTCGTCGGTTGCCGGACGCGGCGGCTCCCAGCCCAGCTCCCTGATCTTCTCCTGGACGTCGCGCGGATACTGGTTCCAGTACCTCCGGATCTCCCGCCAGAGCAGGTTGTGCATCCGGTAGTCGCGGCGCGCCATCTCGGCGACGACCTCTTGGGGGAGAGGTGCGTTCACCCGGCCTCGTCGTCCCGCCTGAGGGCGATGAAGCTGCCGACGACCCCGGCCTTGGCCCGGCCTCCGTCGTGGGCGACGGTGCGGACGGTGGTCCCCACGATGGCGGGACGTTGGTTCTCGCCGTTCGACCACATGGGCACGAAGAAGCCGAGGTAGTCGTAGACCTGCCCCTTGGAGTCCTTGGTGTCACCGACACCCTGGAAGCGGATGGAGGCGGGGAACGAGTTGAGGTCGGCGGTGCCGCGAAGCCGGAACTGGTAGGTGTCGCCGAAGGAAAGCCGGCCCTCGAAGTGGCCGTGATCCAACTCGTCGATCGTGAGCTCACCCCGTCCGAACTCGAGGTCGTTGAAGTCCTTCTCGATGTCCGGGTTGTTCCGGAAGCTGCGATAGGTCCACGTTCCCAATGCGGGGTTCGGCGGGGGACAGGGCGGCATCCACGGATGGCCCAGGTCGGGCACGGGCATTGACATGGGCGGACGCCACGGCGACGGGCTCATGATGATCCTCCGTTGGGACGCCCGTAGGGCATGTACGGCGGCGCCGGGGGGTACCGGCGCAGGACCGGCGGTTGCTCGGGTGGCTGCCACACTGGTGGCCAGCGCGGGGGGTAGGGGTTCAACACGGGTGGTCTCACTTTCCTGCGTGGCGGCGGCGGAGGTTCCGGCGGCGGCTCCGGTTGGGGCCCGGGAGCGGACTGCGTCGGGATCGAGACATTCAGCGCGGAGAGGACGTTGGCGATCGGGTTGGCGGCCCCGTGGCCGTCCGCCGCGTTACCGGCGAAGTGCAGCCCGACCGCCTGGCCGGCGTCGTTCACCAGCACCGAACCGGAGTCTCCGGTGCCCGAGAACTTGGCGTTCTTGGTGGTGTCGGGCCGGACGCCGATCTGGTTCGTCAGGGTGACCTCACCGAGCCCGGGATAGGGCACGATGACCGTCAGGTCGACGCCGTCGACGAAGCCGTACGTGAGCCCGGTGGAGCGACCGCGCTTGCGCACGGGGTCGTCGATCCTCACGACACTCGTTCCGGTCACGACGCCGATGTCCACGATCTCCGACGTCGCCGTGCGGGCGGTCATCTCGGCCACCGCGCAGTCCGCGTTCTGGTCGATGACCGCTCGTTGCAACGAGCCCACCACGGACGCCGGGCAGGTTCCCTGATCGATGCGCGCGGGCTGGGAGATGGCGTCTCCGACCGCCCACGTCTGGTCGCCGCACAGCACGTGGAAGTTGCTGAGCAGCATGGGTTTGCCGGTGGCGTTGTCCTTGACGACCAGACCGAGCGTGCCACCGAGGACCGTGCCGCCGACGAGGCGGCACGGCCCCACGCTGATCCCGCCCCTCAGGGACTCGTAGTGCTGGGTGTCGGCCTGCAGCGTGAGCAGCTCGGCGTCCAGCGCCAGCACCTGTAGCTCGTACCTGCGCTCGATGACGTCGGTGGGGAACCCGGCCACGGTCTCGGGGACCCGCTCCTCGGGCCTCACGTCGGGCCGCTTCTTCTTGACGAGGACACGGATGGCGAGCTGGTCGGTCCGCCGGCCGCCCACCTCCTTGTAACCGATGTCGACGCCCGTGACCCCCGGGTAGTTGAGGAGCTCCTTCTCGATCGCCTCCTTCGCCTGCCTGAGCGCGGGATCAACTTCGGCCATTCCTCAATCTCCCGTCGTCTGCCGAGGGCGGTGTCGACTAGGCCCTCGGGTCAGCACCACGGCGGACGGCCGGGGCGCGCCCCTTCGGCGGCGTAGTAGTAGGGACGCATCGCCTCGGCCGCGTAGTAGTACGGCATCGCCGCCTCGGCCCCGTAATAGTAGGGAACCGCCATCGGTCAACTCCCCCCTGTCTCTTCGAGATCAATTCATTCTTTAGGTAGTGGTGTCAGGTCGGCACGGATTGCCAGTCTTTGACCCGAAAGCATTCACCTCCTCGATGTCGCCATCAGTCCGGGACGAACTGAGCAAAGGGAACCAGGAGCACACCGCTTCTTCGTACGACCGTGACCGCCTGTTCGACTTCGGGCAGGTGCTGTATCGCGGTCTGCGGTTGCTCGAGCGCCAGGTGTACGCCCATGGGTTGTGCTTCTTCGTGACCCGGCATCTTTCCGACCCACGTGCCCTTCCAGAAGTCGTTGCCGAACACGCCGTTGGCGAGCTTCCAGTCCTCTACCCGGTCGTCGATCCAACCGTGCAGCTTCCAGAAGACCGGATTGACGTGGCTGGAATAGGTCTCGACGAGGAAGTCGTAGCGCGGATCGTCCCATTCAGGCGGGATCATCTCCTCCTGGGTCGGGAATTCAGGACTCGGGAAGCTCGATCCGGGTGGCGCTCCCCATCGAAGGTGCATCATGTTGTGAATCGTGAGCTCGATAAGGACGCCGAGCTCACCCAGGGTCACCCGCCGGAGGAAGCTCGGGTCGGTGAAGAGCCTCTGCCAGTAGACGAACCGCTTGTAGTAGTACACGTCGGACTTGATGCGGCGTAGCGTTCGGAGAGGGAGGAACGGCTGGATCACGGGGTTGAACCACGCCGGCGGCACGGGATAGTCGGGATCGCCCGGTGGCGGCACCACCGCCCATCCCTCGATCCGCCTGTAGTTCGGGTCGCCGACCGTGGCCAGAACGGCGTTGACGTCAGCGATCATCTGGCGATGCATGTAGAGGAAGTCCTCGCCGGCGGCGCTGCGAAGGTTCGGCCGCCCCTCTTCGTCCATGAGCGGTCGGGGGGGCCGCCAACCGAGGTCGTCAAGCTGTGTCTGGACGTCTCGGGGATAGCTGTGCCAGTTGTTGCGGACCTCGTGCCAGAGCCAATGGTGCATCCGATGCTCGCGCCTGGCCATCATGTCGACGACGGCCTTGGGCAGCGGAGCTACCAAAATCCCTCCCTCCCCTTTGCGGACCGCAGAGCATCAGGCGCGGTGCGTAGAGGTCAGGTCGGGAGGAAAACGGAGCCGCCAGATATCAGAAGCGCAGCCCTATCCGCCCCAGACTTCACCCCTCGCTAGCTCGCGTATGCCTGCTCGTCGGAGCCCTGTCCACATTGTTAGCCACAGCCCTGGCGAAGTCAAGGGCCCCACGAGGGGGGGTGGATGTGGCCGCCGCGGTTGGCTAGGTTCTCGCCGCGCAGCTGCGCGGCGTGCCGTCGGGAGGACCTGTGGTGGAAGCGGGCCGTCGTCTGGCCGACCTGCGTGACCCGGCCGAGGAGGCTCACACCGGGCCCGGCCGGGCGTCTCGTGCGCGACCGCGCCCAGCCGGGCCGTCGCCGCAAGTGCGCCCGCCCTTGTACGCGCTGGTCGGTGCCACTGCGCTGCTGGCTTATTTGGCGTTGTGGCTCGGAGGCCGCTCTCCCTGGGCCCGGTATCTCGACCACGGTATTGCCGGTGGGAGCAGCCCCGGGCCCCTGCTCACGTCAGCGCTCTTCGTACTCGGATGGACCGTGATGGTGACGGCCATGATGCTGCCCACCGCCGTGCCGTTGTTCGAAGCATTCGGCCGGATCGTGGGGCGTCGGCCCGACCGCCGTCGGCTCCTCGTCACCCTGGCGGTGGGTTTCGTCGGCGTGTGGGCCGCCTTCGGCTACCTGCTTCGCTGGGCCGACGTCGCCCTCCATGTGGTGGTCGACCATGTCGAGGTGGTCGCCGACCGACCACACCTCATCGTCGCCGCGGTGCTCGTCGCCGCCGGGACCTACCAGTTCTCGGAGCTCAAGCAGCGATGCTTGATGCGGTGCCGCTCGCCGCGGTCGTTGATCGTGCCCCGTTGGTCGGGGGGTCGTGCCGGTGCGGACGCCTTCCGGATCGGCGTCGACTACGGCGTGTACTGCCTCGGCTGCTGTTGGATGCTCATGGTCCTGCTGTTCGCCGTCGGGATGGGGAACGTGGGCGTGATGCTCGCTCTGGGCCTGTTCATGACCCTCGAGAAGAACGTGCCCCGAGTGCGCCGGCTGACCCCTGCCGTCGGCGCCCTTCTCGTCGGCGCAGGAGTTGCCATCGCCGTCCCGACAGTGGCCTGACCGGGCTGACCGGGCCGTGGGCGGTGTCGTCGAAATCACAAGCTTGTAACTGTCTCACCGGCTTGGGATGCTGGAGGGGATGGCTCTCTCCACCCTCGAAGCGGCGGCCGGCCGGTTGGCGACATTGCTCACCGTGGGCGGGGGCGCGCTCGGCGACCCCACCGGCGTCGGCCTGGAGTTCGAGGACGAGGTGAGCTTGCGCCCCCTCGCCCGGGGCGCCGCGCCGGACGACGTGTGGGCGGTCGACGGGGGGCAGGCCCTGGTGGCCGACGCCCGGTGCCTGCAGCTGGTGGTCACCCGGGCGTCCCGGGTGCGGTTCCGGGGTGGCGCGTGCGTGCTGGAGGAGGAGGGGGATCTGCGCGCCCACCTGCTCGGGGGCGACGAGGGCCGGCGGGCGCGGGCCTCGCTCGGGCTGGGCGTGTCGCCCGACGCCCCGGTCGACGCCAACCTGCTGCGCGACCGCTGGGAGTGGGACGCGACGGAGCGGGCCGTCGCCGAGGCCGATCGCGGCGCGGTGGTGCTCGTCGACGGCGACCTCCAGCCCGACTGGCGGATCCCATCGTCGTTCCTGGCGTCGCTCCTGGCCGAGGCGGCCGCCCGCCAGGTGGTGCTGGCCGGCGTCACCAAGCGCTCGTCGCTCGCGCGCGGAGGGGCGCCGCTCCTCGGGCAGCTCGAGCGCGAGGCCGAGGCGACGCTCGGCCCGAGGGCGCTGTGGTGGGCGCCGGTCGCCCGCACCCGGCCCGATGTCGGCTACGGCCTTCAGGTGGTGGTGGCGCGCCTCGACCCCGACGCCCGGTTTGCGTTCCGGGTCGACCTCCCCGCCGACGTCGACCCCGAGCGGGCGTTGGCGTCGGTCTCGCCCCTGTGCGACGACGCCGCCTTCCCCGGGTACCCCTACCCGCTCACGGTGGCCGACCGCCTGGCCGCCTGCCCGTCGTGGGTGCGCCACGACCTTCGGCTCCAGGTCGACCGATGCTTCGACCTGGCCGGTGTGCCCCTCGACGTGAGGGAGCGGGCGTTCGCCGACCGCCACGACCTCATGGAGCGGGCATGACCGCCACCACTGCCACCGCCGACTCCGGCGGGCGGGGGCGCCTGTTCGGCAAGAACGTCCTCGAGGGCGTCTTTCGCGCCGCGCCCGACGAAGACCTCTTCCTGGGCGAGCTGCTGGTGGCGGTGGACGAGGCCAACGGCCGGCGGTACCTGTTCCGGGTCGTCGACGTCACCTACGGCACCGAGCACCGCGAGCCGGGCTGGGCGGAGCGGGTGGCCGGCACCCTCCTCGCCGACGACAGCCGGGGGGAGGCCGGCGCCCACCACCTGTACGAGCAGGGCCGGCGCACCTACCGGGTGGCCACCTGCCGGTGCCTGGGCTACCTGGCGACGGCCCGAGACGGCAACACCGAGTTCCGCAAGCCCAAGAGCCTGCCCACCCAGTTCTCCCGCGTGGTGGCGCCCGAGGCCGCCGACTTCGCCTTCCTGCGCTCGCGCATGGGCGACCTCCCGATCGGGCGGCTGCGCAGCGGGGAGACGGTCGTCGACGTCGAGGTGGGCATCCCCGGGCGCACGCTGGCCAGCCACGTCGGCGTCTTCGCCACCACGGGCATGGGCAAGTCCAACCTCATGATGGTCATGGCCGCGGGGGTGCTGCGGGCCCAGGGCCGCTACGGCCTGCTGCTCGTCGACCCCCACGGCGAGTACCGGGCCCAGGTGGGCCGCCACCCGTGGGCGGGCGAGCGGCTGCGGACCTACGCCGCCCGATCGCTGCCCGGCACCTCCAGCCTGCGGGTCGGGCTGTCGGAGCTCACGGTCGACGACCTGCGCACCGCCTACGAGTGGACCCGCCCGCAGGAGGAGGCCCTCTTCGAGCTCGAGCGGCACTACTCGGGCACGGCGTCGGCCGAGGGCCTCGGCTGGCTTCTGCAGTTCGCCCAGGTCGACGACCTCCCCGGCTTCCGCGAGGTCGAGATCGCCGGCCGGGTGGCCCTCAACACCCTGCAGGTCGTCCACCGCCGGGCGCGCCGCATCGTCGAGCTCCCGTGCGTGGCCGCCGACGCCCACGTGTCGGTGGGCGGGGCGGTGCTGCGCGACCTGCGTGAGGGCAAGGTCGTGCTGATCGACGTCAGCGGCCTGGGGTCCACCGAGGAGGTGCTGGTCGCCTCCTTCCTCACGCGCCGGGTGCTCGACGAGTGGTCGACCGCCTACCTCGACGACCCGGAGGCGCACGAGCGCCTGCCGGTGGTGGCCGTCGTGCTCGAGGAGGCCCAGCGAGTGCTGGGCGCGGCGAAGGACCGTGAGTCCAACGTGTTCCCCCGGGTGGCGCGGGAGGGCCGCAAGTTCAAGGTCGGCCTGTGCGCCGTTACCCAGCAGCCCAAGCTGCTCGACGACGAGCTGCTCAGCCAGTTCAACACCTTCTTCATCCTCGGCCTGGCCGACGACAAGGACCGCACGATCCTGCGCTCTTCGTCCAAGCAGGACATCAGCGCCCTCGGCCCCGAGATCCAGACCCTCATGCCGGGCGAGTGCCTCCTCGCCAACCTCGAGGCGCCCTTCGCGGTGCCGGCCAAGGTGGACCTCTACGCCGACGTCGTCCGCGCCTGCCCACCGCCTCCGGCGCCCCTGGCCACCGCGCCCCCGAACATCGCGGCGCTCGTGGACTGATGAAGGTCGCCGCCCTCGGGGACGCCCATCTGGGGCGGTCGTACTACCCGTTCACCGCGGCCAACGGGGTCAACCAGCGCGAGCTCGACTTCGAGGAGTCGTTCCGGCGGGCCGTCGACCTGGCCTTGGCCCAGGGACCCGACCTGGTCGTGTGGCTGGGCGACATCTTCGACCACCCGCGGCCGACCTACCGGTCGTTCCGCCTGGCCCAGCAGGCCCTCAGCCGCATCCGTGACCACGGGGTCCCGGCGGTCGTCATCACCGGCAACCACGACACGCCCCGGCTCCCCGGCACCGGCAGCCCCTACTCGGCCCTGGCCGACACGTTCTCCGGCTTCCACTTCGCCCACCGCATGACCTACGAGCGCTTCGAGCTGCCCGGCCTGGTCGTGCACGCGGTGCCCCAGATGCTCACCGTCGACGCCACCCTCGACGCTCTTGGCGAGGCCGACCGGAACCGGAGCCTCGACCGCACGAACCTGCTGCTCACCCACCCCCGCGTCCCGCAGGTGGAGCCGCGCCACGCCGACATCAACGAGATCGAGGTCGACGCCGGCCTGCTGCGTTCCGACCTGGTGCTGCTCGGGCACTACCACTTCCACACCAAGGTGAGCCCGGGCATCTGGTACGCCGGGTCCACCGACACGTTCTCCTTCGCCGACGACCCCGACGTGCCCAAGGGCATCGTCGTGCTCGACACCGACACCGGCGAGCTCGCCCACGTGCCCCTCGCGGGCCAGCGCCCGCTCGTCACCCTCGAGCCCGTCCACGCCCTCGGCCTGTCGCCGGCCGAGGTGGGCGCGCTCGTGCTCGAGCGGGCGTCGTCGGTTCCTGACGGGGCGGTGGCCCGCCTCTTCCTCGAAGGGGTCGACCCCGAGGCCTACCGTCTGCTCGACCACGACGCCGTCCGGGCGGTGGCCGCCAACGCCCTGGTCCTCAAGATCGAGCCCAGCTTCGCCGGGATCACCAGCGAGGTGCAGCTGCCCGAGCTCGACGCCATGCCGGCCCGGTGGGCCCGCTACGTCGACGACCAGGCCGACCTCACCGGGTTCGACCGCGTCCGCCTGCGCGACCTCGGCACCGAGTACCTGTGCCGGGCGGTGGAGGAGGCGGTCGACTGATGCGCCTCACCCGTCTGTACCTCCGCAACTACCGGGTGTACGAGGAGCCCGCCGACCTCGAGCTGCCGCCGGGGCTCGTCGGCATCTACGGACCAAACGGGGGCGGCAAGTCCACCCTCGTGGAGGGCATCCGCTTCGCCCTCTACGGTCGCTCGCGTACGGCCAACGAGGAGCTGCGCACCTCGGGGATCAACGCCGACGCCGTGGCCGAGGTCGAGTTCGAGCACGAAGGGCACCAGTACCTGGTGCGCCGGGTCGTCACCGGCGTCAACGCCACCGTGCGGGCGTCCGCCCACGCCGACGGGTACCAGGTGGCCGAGGGGGCTCGCGACACCACCCGCTACGTCCACTCGGTGCTTGGCATGGACGACGCCGCCTTCCGGGCGTCGGTCTTCGCCGAGCAGAAGCAGCTGGCCGCCTTCAGCAGCCAGCCTCCCCACGAGCGCAAGCGCCTGGTGCTGCAGCTCCTCGGCATCACGCCCCTCGACGCGGCGCGCGACAACGCCCGGCGCGACGCCCGGGCGGCCGAGGCCCAGCACGAGCGCCTGCGGGCCATGCTCCCCGACCTCGACCAGCTGCGGCGCCAGGCGGAGGACGCCGAACGGGCGGTGGTCTCCTCCGAGGAGGCCGCGGTGGCCCACGAGGCGGCGGACGCCGCCGCCCAGGAGAGGCTCGTGGCCGCCAGCACCCGGGCCGAGGAGCTGGACGTCGTCCGCCAGGAGCACGAGCTGCTCGTCGCCGAGGCCCGGTCCGTGCGAGCCGAGCGCGACCGATCGGCCTCCGCCGCCGAGCGCCTCCGCGCCGAGCTGGCCGACCTCGACCGGGCGGCCCAGCGCCTCGAGGCGCTGGCGCCCGAAGCCGAGGGATGGCGCGAGGCGGAGGCCCAGCTCCGGCTGGTCGAGGCGGTGGTCGCGGCGCGCGCCGTCGTCGACGCCATCGCCGTGCCGCCCCCGCCCGCGCCGCCCGACGAGGAGGGCACCGAGGCGGCCCGCCAGGCGGCCGAGGCGGCCCGGGCCGAGCTGGCCGAGGTCAACGGCCGGCGCGACGCGGCGCTGGCCGAGCTCGAGCGGGCCCGCCGGACGGTCGAGCGGGCGGCCGAGCTGACCGGCGAGGCGGACTGCCCGCTGTGCGGGCAGTCGTTGGGCGAGGCCTTCGCCGAGGTCCAGGCTCACCGGGCGGCCGAGCTCGGCGAGGTCGAGGCCCGGGTGTCGACGCTCGAGGCCGAGCGGGCGCGGCTGGCGACGAGGGCCACCGACGCGGCGCGGCAGGCCACCGAACGGGCGAGGGCCTTGCGCCAGGCGCGGGCGGCCTGGGAGGCGCACCAGCGGGCGGTGGCCGAGCGCGACCAGGCGGTCAAGGCGCGGGCCGAGGCGGAGGCGGCCCTCGGCCGCACCGCCACCGTCGAGGAGCGGGCTGCGCTCGTGGCCGAGGTCGACCGCCGCCGGCGGGCGGCCGACGAATGCCTGCAGATCCGCGGCCGCCTCGAGCGGCGGCCGCACGCGGTGGCCGAGCTCGACGTCGAGCGCCTGCTGGCGGCCGAGCACCAGGGTCGCCTGGAGAGCATCGAGGAGAAGGTCGGCGCCCTGGGCTTCGAGCCGGAGGCGCTGGCCGACGCCCGCCGGGCGCGCCACCAGGCCCGCCTCGACGCCGAGGAGGCGGCCGCCCGCGCCGCGGCCGCCCGCCTGGCCACCGCCGAGGCGCGGGCCCGGGCCGAGGCGGCGTCACAACGGCTGGCCGAGGGGCGCGAGCAGCACGCCCGCCTCGACGACCTCGCCGACGAGGCCCGTCACCTGTCCCGTGTGGCCGAGCTGCTCCACGGGTTCCGCAACACCCAGGTGGCGGCGGTCGGGCCCCGGCTCTCGGTGCAGGCGGCCGACCTGTTCGGCGAGCTCACCGACAACGAGTACGACCGCCTGGAGGTCGACCCCGAGACGTACGAGCTCAAGGTGCGCGACGCCGGCCTGCTGCACGGCATGAGCCGCTTCTCGGGGTCGGAGGTCGACCTGGCCAACCTGGCCCTGCGCGTGGCGATCAGCGAGCACGTGCGCTTCCAGTCGGGGGGGGCGGTGGGGCTGCTCGTGCTCGACGAGGTCTTCGGTCCGCTCGACGACGACCGCAAGGAGCGCATGCTGCTCGCCCTCGAGCGGCTGAAGGGCCGCTTCCGCCAGGTGCTGGTCGTCACCCACGACGCCGCCATCAAGGACCAGCTGCCCAACGCCGTCCAGGTGACCAAGCTCCCCGGGCGCCGGGCCACGGCGCGCCTGGTCGAAGCCGGCTTCTGACGACCTCGGGAGGCTCCGCCCCCCCGAGTACCCCCCGAACGGCGCCCGTTGTCAGCCCTCGAGGTCGAGCACGACCTTGACGTCGTCGGGCTCGCGCCGGAGGGCGGCGGACCACTCGCTCAACGGCACCCGGCGGCTGACGATGCCGCCGAGCCAGTCGACGTCGGCCCGGGCCAGGGCGGCCGCCGCCGCCTCCCAGTGGCGGCGGTTGGCGTTGACGGTGCCGAAGACGACGTCGTTCTCGAGGACGAGCGTGCGGTTGAGGCGACCTGGGTCGACAGGGATGGTCCGGCCGCCCGACGACACACCGGTCAGGCACACGACCGCTCCGGGCGCCGAGTTGCACATGACGTCGAGCACCAACTGGTCGGCCCCCGTGCACTCGACGATGACGTCGGAGGCGGCGGCCAGCTCGACTGCGCCCTCGCTGTGGTAGGTCGCACCGAGGGCGCCGACCAGCGGCGGCTTGGGCCCGGTGGCGTTGCGGTCGAGCACGTGGACGTCGAGGCCTCGCTGCACTCCCAGTAGGGCGGCGAGCAGGCCGATGGGGCCCGCTCCGGTGACGAGCACGCGGGCCGGGGCCCAGAACGCCCGGGCGCCCACCCGCTCGATGTGGTCCCACGCCTTGGCCACCACGCTGGTCGGCTCGAGGAGCATGCCGACCGCGTCGAGGGCCGGGTCGACGCGGACGGCGAACGCCGGCTCCAGCGTCCAGCGCTCGGAGGCGTAGCCGTGGGAGCCCTTGATGCCCCGCTCGGTGTAGAGCCCGTTGCGGCACATGTCCCACTCGCCGGCGGCACACGGCGGGCAGGGGATGGGGTCGGGGCGACGCACGATGCCCGCCACGAGGTCCCCGGGCCCGAGGTCGCTCGCCGCCGGTGCCTCGAGCACCCGGCCCAGCGACTCGTGGCCGATCACGAGCCGTTCGTCGCCGGGCGGCGCCTCGCCGTACGTCCCGCTCACGATCTCCGCGTCGGTGCCGCAGATGCCGACGGCGATGCCTTCGACGAGCAGGGCGTCCCGGCCGGCGGCCGGCTCCTCGACCTCGTCGAGCCGGGCCGATCCCGCCTGGCCGGGCGCCACCGTCAGGGCTCGCACGGCCGCCATCATGCCCGGTTCGTCGTCCACGTCTCCGCTCTGCTACAAAACGGGTACGGCCTGGATCCTCGATCTCGACGGTGTGATCTGGCTCAGCTCCGACCCGGTGCGGGGCTCGGCCAAGGCGGTGGGGCGCCTGCGGGAGGCGGGAGAGCGGATCATCTTCGTCACCAACAACTCGTCGCACCCCGTCGGCGACGTGATCGAGAAGCTGGCCGGCATGGACATCGAGGCCGACGAGGACGAGGTCGCCACCTCGGCGCTGGCCTCGGCGGAGATGCTCGAGCCGGGCACCACGGCGCTGGTCTGCGCCGGCGTCGGGGTCAAGGAGGCCCTCGAGCGCCGAGGCGTCGAGCCCGTGTACGAGGGCCCGGCCGACGCGGTGATCGTTGGGTGGCACCGGGAGTTCGACTACGAGCGGCTCACCGCCGCCTACCACGCGGTCGACGACGGTGCCCGCCTGATCGGCACCAACGACGACCCCACCTACCCGACCCCCGACCGCCCCATCCCGGGTGGCGGATCGCTCCTGGCGGCGGTGGCGGTGGCCGCCGGCGTCGAACCCGAGGTGGCGGGCAAGCCGCACCAGCCCATGGCCGACCTCATCAGGTCACGCCTGGGCGACGACGTCGAGGGAGCGATCCTCGTCGGTGACCGACCCTCCACCGACGGCAAGATGGCCGAGCTCCTCGGCGTGCGCTTCGCCCTCGTGATGAGTGGCGTCACCACGCCCGACGAGGTGCCCGACGACCCCGCGCCCGAGCACGTGGTCGACGACCTCGAGTCCCTGGTCGAAGAGCTGCTCGACTGATCCGGCTTCGCCGGTCGACCGGAGCGCCTCGCAACTCGCCCGAGTGGAGCGAAGCGAACGACCGCGAAGCCGCTAGGAGTTGGCGTACACCCAGGGGTAGGCGGTGAGGTCGCGGCGGCGGTCGGCGCACTCGTCGCTGAGGGCGTTGATCTGCAGGGTCGCCTTGCCCGGCTCCTGCTCGCCGGTGACCACCATCTCGTAGGTGCCGACCGTCTCGCCGCAGTTCTCCGTCTGCACCTCGAGGCGGCCGTCCTGGAGGGTGAACTTTCCGCTGTCGGGGCCACCGCCGGCCGGCGCCACGAGCACCAGGTCGCCATTGCCGCGGAGTTGGAGCACGGCCCTGCTGAGCGACCGGTAGATGCCCTGCACGTCGGAGGGCTGCTGGGGCGTTCCCGCCGCCGGAGGCCGTACGTTTTCGACCCGCTCCACCTGTCGAACGGTGTCACAGGCGGCGACGAGCAGGACGATGGCGACGATCCCCGACAACCGTCTCACGTGTCGGGCCATGAAAAAGCGTTGCAAACAAAGGGCTTCTCGTCCAGGTGGCGCTGGAACCCTTGCGGCACAACGGAAATGCTTGACCTGGGCATGTCATTCGAGTCTGATTGGTCGGGTACTTGCCCCTGACTGGGAGGTGGCGGTGAACAAGGCAGACGTGGTCGACCGAGTGGCGGGAGAGGCAGGTGTCCCTCGCCAGCAGGCCGAGAGCGTTCTGAACGCGTTCTTCGACACGGTCCGTTCCGCAGCGCGGAGCGGCGACCGGGTCGGCTGGCCGGGCTTCGGCTCGTTCTCCACGACCCAGCGGAGGGCCCGCACCGGCCGCAACCCTCGCACCGGCGAGGCGGTGAGGATCCCGGCGACGAGGGCGGTCAAGTTCTCCGCCAGCTCCACGCTCAAGGAGTTCCTCAACGCCGGCGGGGCGAAGAAGGCGGGCGGCACCAAGAAGGCGGCGGCCAAGAAGGCGGGCGGGGCGAAGAAGGCGGCCAAGAAGGCGCCGGCCAAGAAGGCACTGGCCAAGAAGGCGGGCGGCGCCAAGAAGGTCGCCAAGTCCGGTCGTAGCCGTTGAGGGAGGGCAGCAGATGAGCGTGGTGAAGAAGGTCCGGGCTGCGGCCAAGAAGACGGTCGCCGCCGTCAAGGAGAAGGCCCCCGTGGGCAAGAAGGCGGCCGCCAAGGCGCCGGCCAAGAAGTCGCCCGTGAAGCAGGCGGCCAAGAAGGCGCCGGTCAAGAAGGGCGCCGGCAAGAAGGCGGCGGCGACCAAGGCCCCGGTCAAGAAGTCCACCGTCAAGAAGGGGGCCAAGAAGCTGCTGGCCAAGAAGACGGCCGCCAAGAAGGGCGCTCTGGCCCCGGCGAAGCAGCCTCAGAAGAGGTACAGCGCCAAGAAGACGAGGGAGACGGCCGAGAAGATCCCCGGCCCGCCCGCGTAGGCGCGCCAACGTCTACGACCGCTACAGGTCGCGTATCGCCTTGAAGCTCTCGCCGTAGTCGAGGCCGGCGAGGCGGCCGTGCTCCCGGGCCCGGTCGTGGACGCGCTGGCGGAACTGCTCGAGCTCCTCGGCCGACGGTTCGTCGGCGATCCGCATGGTCGAGCGGTACTGGCTGCGATGGCACAAGAGGGCGGCGAGCTTGGTGTCGAGGTGGGCAGACACGTCCTCGACGTGGTCGGGCTCGTCGGCCTCCCAAAGGAGCAGCGTGGTGGGCCGGTGCGGCGGTGCGGCCAGCTCGGGGAAGAAGTGGGGGTCGCGGGCGGCGACGATGCCGTCGGTGAGCAGGAAGCCCGCCGCCCGGTGATCGGGGTGCAGCCGGTAGCGCTTCCACGGGTCGTGCCCGAGGATGACCTCGGGCCGGAGACGGCGGATCCACGACGCCACCTCCCAGCGCTGGCGGAGCCCGGCCTGCAGCTCGCCGTCGGTCCAGCCGCAGAAGACCACTTCGCCCGACCCTCCCAGCGCCCGGGCCGCCGCTCGCTGCTCGTCCCGCCGCATCGCCACCAGCTCGGCCACGTCCTGATCGGGGTCCCACGAGCCCTTGGACCCGTCGGTGCAGACGAGGTGGAGGATCTCGCAGCCGCTCGCCGCCCACTTGGCCAGCGTCCCCCCGCACCCGAACTCGACGTCGTCGGGGTGGGCGCCTACGGCCAGCGCCCGGGCCGGTAGGGGCAGGTCGACGGTGATATCCGTCACGCGGTCGCGGCCACCAGGTCCGACGGGAGATCGACGTCGTGGCCGAGGAGCGGCTCGCGCACGACCCGCAGCGGCAGGTCGAGGCGGCGGGCCTCGGCGCCGTGACGGGCGAACGAGCCGGGGCCGTAGGAGAAGGTGAAGGCGCTGTCCGACGGGACGCAGATCACGTTGGTGCCGTCGTCGCGGTGGTCGGGGACCAGGGTGACGCCGGCGAAGGCGCCGACCCAGCCGAGGTCGCGGGCGACGGCCAGGTCGGCGTGGGCGACGATCACCCGCCTCGCCCCCTCCCGGGCGAGCCGGGCGACGCCCGCCTCCACGGCGCGGTTCAGCCCTCGCTCGGGCTCCCAGACGACCAGGGCGCCGTGGTCGCGCGCCCACGCCGCCACCTCGGTGTCGTCGCACACCACCGCCACCGGGAGCGACCCGGCGCAGGCGACGACGTGGCTGGCCATGGCCCGCGCCAGCTCCCGTCGGGCCTCGGGGCCGAGGGCGGGGGCGAGCCGAAGCTTGGCGTCAGCGAAGGACTTCACCGGCAGCAGCACCGCCACCGGGCCCAACCCGAGGGTCACGGGAGGTGCGCCGTCCGGGTGAACATCGCGGTGAGCTCGGGCGTGGTGGTGAGGGCCATCCGGCGGCGGTCGAGGACCCCCGCCAGCGCCTCGCCGTCGCCCGGGTAGCGGAGGGTCACCCGGACCTCGTCGTCGCTGATCTTGAGCACGTTGTAGGACGGCCGGGTGTAGCCCCGGAGCCGGTACGACGAGACGGTGCCGGAGTTGACGATGAGCACCTCGTCGAGCAGCCACAGGTAGGGCACGTGCTTGTGCCCCGACAGGACGAGGTCGACGTCGACGTCGGCGAGGAGGGCGAGCACGTCGCCGGCGTCCCACACGGTGTTGCGCTCCCGGCCGGTGCCCGGCACCGGCACGAGGTGGTGGTGGAGGACGAACACCCGGTAGTCGGCCTCTACCTCGAGCTTCTCCCGGATCCACCGGTAGCGCTCCCGCCCGACCTCGCCCTCGGCCAGGTCGGGCTTGGAGGAGTCGATGGCCACGACCTGCACCCGCCAGGGCCCCCTGCCGTCGGGCTCGCCGACGGGCACGGTGAGCGACATCACCCTGTCCCCCTTGTCGGGCACGTCGCCCGCGCCGAAGGCGTCGCTGAAGTGGAGGTAGCCGACGTTCTTCGAGTCGTGGTTGCCAGGGATCACCAGCACGTCCAAGCCCTGGGCGAACAGAGGGTCGAGGTAGCGCCGGGCGGTGTCGAACTCGGGCGGGTAGCCCTCAGCGGTGAGGTCCCCGCCGATGACGACCAGGTCGGGGCGCAGGGCGAGGACCTCGTCGACCGCCGCCTTGAGCAGCGCCCCGTCGAAGTACGGGGAGCCGCAGTGCAGGTCGGACAGCTGGGCGACGACGAAGGGACCTCCCTCCATGGACCGAGTGTACGAGAGAGGGCCGTCCCGCCGGCCTCAAGATATGGTCACGGCGCCGGATGGGGTAGGGCCCCATCCAAGGCGAGGAGGGGGAGGCGACATCGGCGTGGCGACGAGGGTGGTGGTGCTCGGCGCCGGATCGTGGGGCACGACGCTGGCCGCCATGCTCGGCCCGCGGGTCGCGACGGTGCTGTGGGCCCGCCGACCCGAGCTGGCCGACCGCCTCAGTCGCGAGCGGCGCAACCCCGACTACGTCGGCGACCTCCGCCTCCCCGACGAGGTGTCGGTGACGGCCGAGCTGGAGCGGGCGGTGGCGGGGGCGGACCTGGTGGTCATGGCGGTGCCGTCCCACGGGTTCCGGGGTGTCCTCTCCGCCGCCGCCCCCCATATCGGTCCCGCGGTGCCCGTGCTGAGCGTCACCAAGGGCATGGAGCAGGGCACGCTCAAGCGGATGACCGAGGTGGTCGCCGAGGTGCTGCCGGGCCATGCCCGCGCCGTTCTCACCGGCCCCAACCTGGCCGAGGAGGTTGGGCTGGGTCACCCCACCGCCAGCGTGGTGGCGGTGGCGGGCGAGGGTCGTGACGGGCTGGCGACCGAGCTCCAGCAGCTGTGCTCGACCGACACGTTCCGGGTCTACACGAACCCCGACCTGGTGGGCTGCGAGCTGGCCGGGTCGGTGAAGAACGTCATGGCCATCGCCTCGGGCATCTGCGACGGCATGGGGTTCGGGGACAACACCCGCGCCGCCGTCATCACGAGGGGGCTTGCCGAGCTCTCTCGCTTGGGCGTCGCCCTGGGTGGCCAGCCCCTGACCTTCGCCGGCCTGGCCGGCATGGGCGACCTGGTGGCGACCTGCATGAGCCGCCGCAGCCGCAACCGCTGGGTCGGTGAGCAGCTGGGCCGCGGCCGCAGCATCGCCGACATCACCGCGGGGACCCGCATGGTGGCCGAGGGGGTGCGGACGTCGCAGGCGGTGGTCGAGCTGGCCGCCCGGGCCGGCGTGGAGACGCCCATCGCCTGCGAGGTGGTGGCGGTGATCCACGAGGGCAAGCCGGCGGCCGAGGCCCTCGCCTCGCTCATGGCCCGGGTGATGAAGGCCGAGCTGCACGGCATCATCTGACGTCTTTCAGAGCGAGGGCAGCCGGGCCTGGCGGGCCACCTCCTGGCGGGACGCGAACCCGATGGCCAGCGAGACCTCGTTGACCAGGGCCAGGCCCCGTCGCTCGAAGTCGAACCGGTAGGTGACGCAGCCTCCGGGGAACTGGTACGTGCGCACGCCCCGATAGGCGCGCAGCACCGACTCGACCCGCTCGAACCGCCGGGTGCCGGGCTCGTCGCTCACGATCTCGGTGGCGCCGGCGACGTTGCACGACCGGCGGAGCGTGACCCGCACCGCCCGGTCGCCGGCGCGGTCGGAGTCGAGGGCGAAGAACGAGTGGCCGTCGCGGATGTCGATGGTCTCGAACGTCCACCCCGCCGGGGTCGTCTCGATGCAGGGGACCATCTCGGCGCTGGGCACCGACTGGGCCATGAGCACGAGCGTGTCGGTGTTCAGGCAGTCGGGGACGACGTTCGACTTGTACCGGGTCGCGCAGCCCGAGAGCACGACCGCCGCGGCCAACCCCAGGGGCAGCAGGCGCCAGCGCTCCCGCCGAAGTCCCCGGCGCGAGGGGAAACGGCTCACAGGACTCTGATGTCGCCCATCGCGTTGAAGATCCCGAGGACGGCGAGGGCGGTGCCGGCCAGGACGGCGGCGCTCAGCCCCAGGCGGCGGAGGCTCCAGTGCTGTATGCGGATGGGGGGCCGGTCGGGGGCCAGGTCGCGCATCCGCCGGAGGCAGTCGCGGCCGTCCTCCCGCAGCCGCGCCCGGAGCTGGGCGGGCATCGTCACCCCCCGGGTGGCGGCGAAGGCCTCGGCCAGCTCGTCGTCGGAGAACAGGAGCCGAGCCCGGGCGTAGACGAGGTCGGGGTCGCTGCTCAGGGCCAGCACGAGCATCATGTTGGCCAGGTCGACGGCCTGCCGCCACGGCGAAGGGCGCACCTCGGCGAAGGCCAGGTCCACGAGGAAGACCTTGCCGTTGCGCAGCAGCACGTTGGCCGGCTTGATGTCGCGGTGGGCCAGTCCGGCGTCCCAGAGGCGGCGCACGACGGCCAGCCCGTCGTCGATCACCGACTCGTCGATGAGGACCTCGCCGATCTCGACCGCGCCCTGCAGGAACTCGGTGACGATCAGGTACTCGCGCTCCGGAGTGATCTCGACGAAGCCGTAGCACTCCGCCACCGGCAGGTCGTGGGCCGCCATCAGGCGGAGCAGGTAGTCCTCGTACTCGACCAGCCGCCGCACGCTCGAGTAGGTGGCCTCGTCCTCCAGCCGACCGTAGAGGAGCGTGCGCCCGAGCTTGTACCAACGGTCGGAGCGCAGGTGGGTGGCGGTGTAGAGCTTGCCGAACAGGGCCGGCGGGTCGTCGGTGGCCAGCTTGACGAGGAGCGGGGTCGACCCCCACGAGCCCTCCAGGGCGAAGGGCTCCACCGACACAACCTCGAGCCCCAGCTGCTCGGTGAGGGCGCGGCAGATGGCCTCACCCCGGCGTCCGCCGACGTCGACGTGGGCCGTCCGCTGCCGCCGGTACGTGATGGGAAAGACCTCGGCCGGGGCCAGCAGCCGGAAGGCGACCGTCGGGATGGCCACGCCGACCACGGCGCCGATGAGGACGTCGGTCGGGTTCTCGACGGCGAGGTAGATCTGGGCGAAGCCCAGCAACACGAGCAGCGCCCCGATCACCCACACGATCGGCGACGTGCGCTGCTCCTCGGGCGGCACCTCCGGACCCCTTGCCACCCGCCACCGTCCCTGGGGCACGAGCGTGTAGGCGATCCCGACCAGGGTGAGGCCGAGCCCGACCATGGGGCGCGAGGGATGGGAGAACCCGTCCCACTCGCCGAGGATGGGCACGTTCACGGGGCGGGGACGGGCGAGCACGATCTGCACGAGCGACGTCAGCCAGATGGCGAAGAGCGCGCATCCCCCGAACACCAGCACGTGGCGGAAGCGGCGGAAGGCGGCGGCGACGACGAGCACCACCACGGTGACGACGAGCAGCACCCGTTCGTCGCCCATCCACTGCACGCCACGCATGACCCGGGTCAGGCTCGGCGTCCGCCATTCCGCCACCGCCCGCAGGATCGCCCGGTCGACGGTGTCGGCGCTCGGTCGCCGGCCGGTGAGGAAGAGGACGAACCAGAAGAGGAGGACCGCCCCGGCGAGCGCCGCCCACACCAGCCCGCTGCGGCGCAGGTCCTTCGGAAGGGGCGGCGGCGCGCCGGACGGGCGTCGGCGGGTGGGACGGACCGAGGGAGGGGTGCTGTGCTCGTGGGACAATGCCGCCGTGCGGCTCCCTCCCCGTCGCCGCCTGGGGACATCAGTCATCGTCCTCGGCCTCCTGCTGGCCGCCTGCGGCGGCGGTGGCAACGGTGGCGAGACGGACGGCGAGACGGCCGGGAGCGCGGCCCGAGGGATCATCGTCGGGTCGTTCGACTTCTCCGAGAGCGGCACCGTGGGCGAGGTCTACGCCCAGGCCCTTGAGGCGGCGGGGTTCCCGGTGCAGCGGGCGACCGGGCTGGGCTCCCGCGAGGTGGTCGAGCCCGCCCTCGAGCAGGGCGCCCTCGACATGGTCCCCGAGTACCTGGGGACCGCCCTGCGGTTCCTGCACGAAGGCACCCTGACGGGCACCACCCTCACCGACACCGCCACGGCCTACCCCTTGCTGCGACAGATCTTCGAGGCGCGGGGTGTCACCGTGCTCACCCCGGCGCCGGGCCAGAACCAGAACGGCGTCGCCGTCACCCGCCAGACCGCCGAGCAGCTGGGGCTGAGACGGATCAGCGACCTGGCCCCCGTGGCCGACGGGCTCGTCTTTGGCGGGCCTCCCGAGTGCCCGGAGCGCCCCTTCTGCATGCTCGGTCTGCGCTCGACGTACGGCCTGGCGTTCAAGGAGTTCCGGGCCCTCGACGGCAGCGGCCCGCTGACCGTCGCTGCCCTCGAGGGCGAGGAGGTGGATGCCGCCATCGTGTTCACGACCAGCCCGGCGGCCGAGAGGTTCGTCCTGCTCGAGGACGACCGGCGGCTGCAGCCGGCCGAGAACCTCGTCCCCGTCGTGCGCACCGACGCCCTGCGCCGCCACGGCGATCGCCTGCGCCAGGTGCTCGACGCGGTGAGCGCCCAGCTGCACACCGCGGACCTGGTCGCCCTCAACCGCCAGGTGGACGTCGACCGCCGACCCGTCCCCGAGGTGGCGCGCGCCTGGCTGGTCCAGCACGGCCTGGGCCCACGCTGACGACTCGGTGCGCGGAGGCATCGCCGTCATCCTTGCCGACCGGGGCACGCGCTCAGGACGGTGATCGGGCCGCCCGCCGCCGGGGCAGCCGGACGTCGCGGATCTCCTGCAGGAGCGCCGGCCATCCCACGGCCACGCCGACGCCCAGCAGCCCGCCCGTCACCACATCGGACAGCCAGTGCACGCCCAGGTAGGTGCGGCTCAACGCCATCAACGAGGCGTAGACGGCGGCGCGGACCTCCCAGGCCCAGCGCCGTGGCCCGGGCGGCAGCAGCACCAGCACCAGCCCCACGGCGGTCACCGCCGCGGCCACCGCATGGCCGGAGGGGAAGGAGAACCCGTGGGTGGCGACCACGCTCGCCGGGGGGCGGGGCCGCTCGTAGAGCGCCTTCACCGGGCCGATGAGCGCCTCGGAGCACACGACGGCGAGGGCGAAGGCGCTGAGCTGCACCCACCGCCGCTTCACCGCCAGCAGCACCCCGGCGGCGACCCGCAGCGGCCAGTTGATCCACGGGCTCCCGACGAAGGCGAGCACCTTGGCCACCCAAACGAGAGGCGACACCCGAAGGTCGATCATCAGGCTCCGCCACGCGTCGTCGACGTCCTGCACGACGGCGAGGGTGGGGGAGTAGGCCACTCCCGCCAGCATGAGCGCGCCGGCCACGAGAAAGGCGAGGGCGACCCACCCCGCCCGGCGGTGGTTCAGCAGCATCAGGCGCCCGGCTCCCCGAGGACGACCGGCGCCGGCGGCGTCTCCGGCTCGATCGCCTTCCGCCACGACGACTTGCGGCGCCAGATGATGTAGCACAACGCGCCGACCGGCACGGGCAGGAGGTAGGTCAGGCCCCGGAACACGAGGACGGCGGCGACCACCTGGGCCCGGTCGCCCCCCGCCGCCACCAGCGCGGCGGTCAGGCCCAGCTCGACGACCCCGACACCGCCGGGGGTGATGGGCAAGGCGGAGAGCAGGCGGACGAAGGCGAAGGCGGCCAGCACCTCGATCCACCCCACCTCGCCCTCGGAGACGCCGACGTGGCGCAGGGTGATGAGGAGCACGACGAACAGCGAGAGGTGGCTGACCAGCCCGCCGACGGTGAGCCGCACCCAGGCCCTCCGCAGCAGGCGGGTGGTCTGGGACCGGAAGCGAACGGCACCTTCGCCCCAGCCGGTCACCGGCGGGCGGCGTACCACCCGCCGCATCTTCGACACGAACGCGCCGGCGAGACCGCCCACCCGGCGGGCCATGTCGTCGTTGCGCAGCATGAGCCAGAAGATCCCGATGCCGCCCAGGAGGGCAGCGATGCCCACGAGTCCGGCGGTGACCCGCGCCACGTTGGCGTCGCCGGAGAGGGCGAGCAGGGCCAGGGCGAGCACGGGCAGCCCCAGTTTCATGAACGTGTTCCAGACGCCGGAGACGAGGATGGCCAGGGCGCTCTCCGACCGGGGGAAGCCCCACGACGAGTACATGGCGTAGGTCATGCCGATCCCGACAGCGGCGCCGGCGGGGAGGACGTTGGACGCCGCCGTGGTCGACTGCGTGACCACCACCCCCTGGCCCCACGTCAGGCCGGGCAGGGCGGGCAGCACCACGAACAGATAGGTCACCAGGTTCCACACCGCGGCCACCACCAGGGTTGCCACCTCGATCGGCGTCATCGCCCGAATCTGGTTCCAGACGTCGCCGACGTCGGCGATCTGGGGGAGCACGCCGAAGTAGATGACGCCCACCACCACGATCGAGAACACCGCCCGGCCGACCTGGCGGCGGGCCGGCCGCCGGGAGGGCGAGCCGTTGTCGTCGGTGGGCGCGCTCATGGGCTCACACGCCCTCGTCGGCGACCGGCCGGCGGAAGCGGCGGCTCAACCCCCGGACCCACCGCAGCCAGACGTCCTGGGTGCCGACCACCCAGTCGAACAACCACATGGCGATCGAGGCGGAGCCGAGGGCGGCGACGACGACGATGGGCGGGGGCACGTTGAGCAGGAAGAACTCGCTGGCCGGCGGCACGACCAGCGCGAGCACGTATGCCGCGCCGAGGGCGGCGATCATCGCCCGGCGGCCCCGCGTCAGGGGTCGGGCCAGGCGGGTGAGCAGGGAGAGGCCCACGCCCAAGAGGACCA
Source organism: Acidimicrobiales bacterium (assembly GCA_036260255.1). Lineage (GTDB taxonomy): Bacteria > Actinomycetota > Acidimicrobiia > Acidimicrobiales > AC-14 > DASZJY01. The sequence goes on from DATAAF010000064.1 coordinate 33,586, forward strand.
TCGTCGCGATCGTCCGGCTCTCCTCCAGGTTCACGTCGGGCGCCAGGCGGCCGAGGGCGTAGGCGACGAACGTGGCGCACGCCGCGCAGATCCCCGCGGGCACGGCGAACGCCAGCACCCGGGCGACGAAGCCGGGACGGGCGCGGGGCGCGCGGCGCGAGAAGGCGAGGAAGAAGCTCGGGATGCCGATGGTGAGCGAGCCCACGAGGGTCAGCTGGCGGGGCAGCAGAGGGAACGGGAGGGTGGCCACGCCGACGGCGAGGGCCAGAAGCAGGGCATACGTCGTCTTGGTCACGAACAGGTTGGCCACCCGCTCGACGTTGCCCATCACCCGCCTTCCCTCCCGCACGACGTGGGGGAGGCCGGCGAAGGAGTCGTCGAGGAGGACGAGCTCGGAGACGGCTCGGGCGGCGCGGGTGCCCGACCCCATCGCCAGCCCGATGTCGGCGGTCTTCAGGGCGCGCACGTCGTTGACCCCGTCCCCGACCATCGCAACCACGTGGCCGCGGGCCTGGAGGGCCTGGACGATGTCCTGCTTGGCATCCGGCCCCACCCGGCCGAAGGCGTGGCGCTGCTCGGCCAGCTCGGCCAGCTCGGCGGCGCTCTCGGGCAGGTGGCGGGCGTCGACCGGGGGGTCGGCCGTGGCGATGCCGACGCCCTCGGCCACCGTCCCGACGGTGCGGGGGTGGTCGCCGGAGAGGACCTTCACGGTGACGCCCTGCTCGGCGAAGTACCGCACGGTGGCGGCGGCGTCGCGCCGGATCCTCTGGTGGAGCACCACCAGGGCGACCGCCTCCAAGCCGCCGGGCAGCTGCTGGCCGTCGAGGTGGCCGCCCCGGGCCAGCACGACGACGCGCTGGCCTCGACCCGTGTACCAGTCGACCAGGGCGCGGACGCGGCCGTCGGGCGTCGTGCCCAGCAGCACGTCGGGGGCCCCGAGGACCCATGTGCCGGAGGGGCCGAAGCTCGCCCCGCTCCAGCGCCGGCCGGACGAGAAGGGCACCGAGGAGTCCGCCGTCCAGTCGGGAGGGTCGGCGAAGGCCTCGGCGATCGCCTTGGCCGTCGTGTTGGGGCTGGGGTCGACGCGGGCGAGGGCGGCGAGGGCGGTGACGGGCGTTTCGCGGTCGGGCGTCAGGGTCACCACCTCCGTCACCCGTAGGCCGCCCTCGGTGAGCGTGCCCGTCTTGTCCACGCAGACGACGTCCACCCGCGCCAGCACCTCGATGGCCGGCAGCTGCTGCACGAGGACCTTCTGGCGCCCCAGCCGCACCACGCCCAGGGCGAAGGCCAGGCTGGTCAGCAGGACGAGGCCCTCGGGCACCATGGCGACCACCCCGGCGACCGCGCCCCGCACCGCGTCGGATGTGTCCGGCTGGCCGACCAGCTGGCTGGCGAAGAGGAGGATCGCGGTGGGCACGAGCGCCCAGGTGACCCACCGGAGGATGCGGTCGATGCCGGCACGGATCTCGGAGTGGACGAGGCTGAACTGGCGGGCGGCGGCGGCCAACGTGTTGGCATACGACCGCGAGCCCACCCGGGTGGCCAGGTAGGAACCGCGGCCGGCGACGACCGAGCTCCCGGACAGGACCTCGTCACCCTCCGTCTTGGCCACCGGCTGCGACTCGCCGGTGAGGAGCGACTCGTCCGCCTCCAGCCCGTCGCTGGCCACGACGGTCCCGTCGACGACGATCTGCTCGCCGGCGCCGACCTCCACCACGTCGTCGACGACCACGTCCGACACCGGCACCGGGCGCGCCCGTCCCGACCGGACCACCGTCGCGACCGGCGTGCTCACCACGCGGAAGCGGTCGAGGGTCCGCTTGGCCCGCAGCTCCTGGGCGATGCCGATGGCGCTGTTGGCGACGATCACCAGCCCGAAGAGGGCGTCGTGGAGCGGCCCGACGAGGACGACGATCACCCACAGCCCGCCGAGGAGGGCGTTGAAGCGGGTGAGGATGTTGGCCCGGAGGATGTCGCCGACGGTGCGCCCGGTGCGGGGGAGCTCGTCCGCCGGGCGGGCGGCCAGGCGGGCGGACGCCTCCTCCTCGGTCAGCCCTCGGCGGCCGTGGTGCTCGGCGGGGGGCGTCAGCGCCGCCTCGGCGGGCGGCGACTCCTCTCTGCGGGCATGTTGCATATGGTCTCGGTCAGCCGCACGCCGCGGGTGCCCGCCACGTTAGAGGACCGCGGGGGTGACGGCAGCCGGGCAGGGGCCGCTTTTAGGCCGACGCGTCAGGGGGAGCGCCCTCGTGCCAACTCTGGGGCCGGAGGTCGGGAGGCGAGCGCCCGTGGTGCTGCGACACAAGCTGAGCTTCCGCCGGGCCGGGCGCCGCCTGCGTGGCGCCGTCGACCCGGTGGCTCGTGGCCGATCCCTCGTGCGGCCGTTGCGGATGGTGACGCAGATCGCGGCACCGGTGGAGGTGTGCTTCGACCTCTCGCGCAGCATCGACCTCCACCTCGAGTCGATGATCGCCTCGAAGGAGCGAGCGGTCGGCGGGGTGACCGCAGGGCTGATCTCCGCCGGTGAGGAGGTGAGCTGGGAGTCTCGCCACTTCGGCCGCGTCTGGCGGATGACGTCTCGTGTCACCGAGTTCGAGCCGCCCCGGCGGTTCGTCGACCAGATGGTCCGCGGTCCGTTCGCCGCTTTTCGGCACGAGCACCTCTTCGAGCCCGACGGCGCCGGGACCCGCATGATCGACGTCGTCACCTTTGGTATGCCGTTCGGCCTCGTCCTCGACCTTCCCGTGGGCCTGTACCTCCGGCGCCTCCTCAGGAGGCGCAACGCCACGATTCGCCGGGAGGCCGAGCGGGCCGAAGCCTGAGCCTCCGGGGCGTCGCGGTCGGCCGGGTGCTGGTCGAGGGCGCGACCCACCCTCCCAGCGGGGTCGTACCATTTCCCCAGGACCGTCACAGCTCCGGGTGCCACAGTGGCCGGCGTCGGCCCGACCAAACGAGGAGGAACCATCAGCGCTCCCAAAGAGGGGGGGACCCGCCCCGTCGCCGCCCCGCCAGTGGACGACACCGCGTCGTCCGCCGCCATGCTGGAGTCGGCGCTCTTCGAGGTGAAGAAGGTCATCGTCGGCCAGGACCGGGTCGTCGAGCGCATGCTCGCGTGCCTGCTCGCCCGGGGCCACGTGCTGCTCGAGGGAGTCCCCGGGCTGGCCAAGACCCTCGCCGTGGAGACGCTGGCCGAGGTGGTCGGCGGGACCTTCGTGCGCATCCAGTTCACGCCCGACCTGATCCCCTCCGACCTGGTGGGTACCCGCATCTACCGGGCGTCGACCGAGACCTTCGACGTCGAGTTCGGCCCGGTCTTCGCCAACTTCGTGCTGGCCGACGAGATCAACCGGGCTCCGGCCAAGGTGCAGTCGGCCCTGCTCGAGGTCATGTCGGAGCGCCAGGTGTCCATCGGCGGCGTCACCCATGCCGTCCCCCAGCCATTCCTCGTGCTGGCCACCCAGAACCCCATCGAGTCGGAAGGCGTGTACCCGCTGCCCGAGGCCCAGCGCGACCGGTTCCTGATGAAGGTCATGGTGGAGTACCCGGACCGGGCCGAGGAGGTGGAGATCGTCCAGCGCATGGGCGTGAACCCGCCGCACGCCAACCAAGTGCTCTCCCTCGACGACCTGCTCCGCCTCCAGCGCGCGAGCGACGACGTCTTCGCCCACCGGGCGATCGTCGACTACGCCGTCCGCCTGGTGCACGCCACCCGGGCGCCGGCCGAGTACGGCGCCCACGAGCTGGCGTCCCAGGTCGCCTACGGCGCCAGCCCCCGGGCCAGCCTGGGCCTCGTCGCCGCCGCCCGGGGGATGGCCCTGCTGCGGGGGCGCGACTACGTGATGCCCCAGGACATCGTCGATGTCGCCTTCGAGGTCATGCGCCACCGCATCGTCCTCTCCTACGAGGCGCTGGCCGACGGCCTCTCGGTCGACTCGGTGCTGCAGACCGTGCTCGAGCGGGTGCCCGCCCCCCGGCTGGCGCCCAGCCAGGACCCGCCGGCTCCGCTGACCCAGACGGCATGACCGAGCGGGTGAGCACGCGTTCCGTCGTCTCCGACCGCCGCCCCGAAGAGGTCCTGCGCCAGCTCGAGCTGCTGGTGACCCACCGCCTCGACGGGCTGCTCCAAGGCGACTATCACGGGCTGCTGCCCGGCCCGGGGAGCGAGCCCGGCGAGAGCCGCCCCTATCAGCCGGGGGACGACGTGCGCCGGATCGACTGGAACCTCACCGCCCGCACCACCGTGCCGCACGTGCGCGACGAGGTGGCCGACCGGGAGCTGGAGACGTGGGTCGTGGTCGACTGCTCGGCCAGCCTCGATTTCGGGACGGCTCTGTGCGAGAAGCGCGACCTGGTCGTGGCGGCGGTGGCCGCCGTGGGTTTCCTGACCGCCCGGATCGGCAACCGCCTGGGGGCGGTGCTCGTCACGCCCGACGGTGTCGTCCGCATCCCGGCTCAGGGCGGTCGCCAGGCCCTGTTCGCCCTCCTGCACCGGCTGGTTACGCGCCCCCGCGCCGAGGAGGGCCGGGGCGTGACCGACCTGGCCGCCGGGATCCGCCAGCTGTTGCAGCCGCCGCGACGGCGGGGCATGGCGGTCGTCGTATCCGACTTCCTCGCCGCGCCGGACTGGCACCGTCCCCTGCGGGGGCTGGCCCTGCGCCACCAGGTGCTGGCCATCGAGATCGTCGATCCCCGCGAGCTCGAGCTCCCCAACGTCGGCTACCTGAGCCTGGTCGACCCCGAGACGGGACGGCGCCTCGACGTCCCCACGGGGAAGCCCGGGTTGCGCCAGCGCTATGCCGAGGCGGCCGCCGCCGAGCGGGCAGCCATCGCCGCCGCCATCCGCCAGGCCGGCGCTCAGCACCTCGTGCTCCGGACCGATCGTGACTGGATGCGCGACGTCGTCCGCTTCGTGGTCACGTCGCGCCACCGCCGCGCCCGCGTGGGCT
>DATAAF010000065.1:0-5628 GCA_036260255.1 Acidimicrobiales bacterium
CCCGCCGGGGCGGGTAGGTACCCGGCCGTGCCCGACCTCCCGCCCTGGTCGCCCTACGACGCCGCCGTCCCCCACACCACGGGGCTGCCCCGAGCGCAGGCGGTGTTCGACGCCCTACGCGCAGTCCGCCAGCCGCCCGTCGACGACCCCCTCGCCGCCGTCGGCGACGTCGTCGTCGTGGTCTCCGCCTCGAGAGGCGGCTCGACCCTGTTCGCCGAGATCCTCCGCCGCTCGGAGGGCCTGCTGCACCTGCGGGCCGAGGTCAACCCGCTGTTCGTCGTCGCCGGCCTGGCCGGGGGTGACACCGCGGTCCTGGCCGGCGAGCTGGCGGCGGAGATCGGCACCCCGGCGAGCGCCGCCGGCCAGGAGGAGCTGGAGGACCTGGCCCTGGCGGTGGCCTGGCGTCTGACCGCCCAGTGGCCGGCCCTCGGCATCGACCCCGAGGAGGCCTGCGGCTGGGTCCGCCGGGCGGCCGCCGAGGCGGGGCGGCCGTTCGACCACACCGAGCTCCACCTCCGCGTCCTCGAGCTCGCCCGCCAGCGTCACCCGGGCGTCAACCCGCACTACTACGACCTCCCGGCCGACGTCGCCGCCCGGCGCTTCCCCGACGCGCCGGTCCCTTCGGGCCCGCCCGGTGAGCGGCTGGTGGAGATGCCGCCGTTCGTGCTCGTGCGGCCGTGGCGACGCCCCGACCGGGCGGCGTTGGCCTCCCGGCCCCTGGTCCTGTCGACCCCGCGCAACGCCTTCCGGCTGCGGTTCCTGCGCATGCTCTTCCCTGCCGCCCGCTTCCGGGTCGTCCACCTCACCCGTAACCCGGCGGCGTCGGTCAACGGCCTCGTCGACGGATGGGTGCACCACGGGTTCTTCAACGTGGCCCTCGACGTCCCCCTGCGCATCGCCGGCTACACCGACGCCTTCCCCCGCTGGGGCGACCGCTGGTGGTGCTACGACCTCCCGCCCGCCTGGCGGACGCTCACCGACGCCGCCCTGCCCGAGGTCTGCGCCGAGCAGTGGCGCTCCCACCACCAGGCGGTGCTCGACTTCCTGGCCGAGACGGGGGTCGAGTCCCGACGGGTGCGCTTCGAGGACGTCGTCGGCCCCCGCCGCCAGGAGGTGTTCGCTGGCCTCGGCGAATGGCTGCGGAGGGGGTCGCTGGCCGAGGCGGCGGCCCAGCAGCTCCCGCCTCTCATGGCCACCGCGCCGCCGGCCCGGCGCCGCTGGGAGCGGCGCGCCGCCGTGCTGGGCCCCGCGCTGTCGGCCGCCCCGGTGGTCGAGATGGCGGACGCGCTGGGCTACGGCGACCCCGACACCTGGGCCTGAGCGGCTTCGGCGCCGCGGCCGCGCCTACGCCGCCGCCCGGCTCCGGCGTCCGGGCAGGAAGCGGCGGGCGGCGGCGGCGAAGAAGCGACGGTTGACCTGGGCCCGCCAGCGGGTACCCCGGACGATTCCGGCGCCCCAGCGAGGGTCGGCGGCGAGGGGCACGATGACATGGTCGAGCCACTCCTTGCCGTGGCGAGGATCGGCGGCGGCGTGCTCGAGGTAGAAGGCGAGCGCGTCGTCGGGGGCGCCGACCCGCCGGAGCCCTTCGACGACCTTGCGGCACCGGGGGCCGGCCTGCATCTCGATCAGACCGAGGGCGCCGACCATCTCGGGCTGGAGCCACCGGTTGGTGGCGAGCAGCGAGCCCAGGAGCGCCCGCTCCAGCGCCTCGACCGGCAGCTCGGTCCGAGGCACCGGCCCGAGCCCCGTCGCCCTGGCCAATCGGCGGTGCAGCTCGGTGTGCACGGCCGACGGCTCGCCCCGTCCCATCTCGTCCCAGTAGTTGCGGGCCAGCTCAAGCTTGGGCTCGCCGTCGAGGCCCATCTGGCAGGCGGCGACCATGTCGTCGAACCCGCCGTCGGGGCCGCCTTCGACGGCGAGGAACTCGAACAGCTCCTCCGCCGGCGCCTCCCCCGCTACCCACCGGTACACCGCCGGCACCAGGTCCTCGGCGGCCAGCGCCCGCACCGCCGCGACGGTGTCGCCGGGGCCCGCGGGCGCCGCATCATGCGAGCCGAGTCGCTCGAGGTAGCGCTCCTCCAACCGCAGCTTCAGGGCCGCCACCGCCGGGTGGTGCTGGTGGCGAGCCCGGTCGCCGAGGTCGTCGATCGGCGCCAGGTGGAGGTCGTGGACGGCGAGCAGCGTCAGCGCCTCGTCCCGAGCGTCCACCGGGCCGGCGTCGGCGAGCGCAGCCACGTCCTCGCCTCCCCCAAGGGCGCGTTCGAGGCGGACGTGCAACGGCGAAGGCGGGGACGGCACGGCGAAGCCCTACCCGATGCGCGCGCCCCGGAAAACGCCCGGCGCAGGGCGCCGTCGAACGCCGCTCAGTCCCGCTCGGGAATGTTGTCGGCCAGCTCGCGGGCCAGGTCGGGGTCGCCCTCCTCGACCGGCTCGTACTCGTTGATGTTGTCGATCGACTTGCCCATGGCCGCGTCGACCTCCCGCTCGACGATGATCTCGACGAGGGCGGGCACCCGCTGCTCGTTGCTGGCCTGGATTGCCCATTCGACGGCGGGTTTGATCTCGTCGGGGCTGGTCACCCGCCGCCCCAGGGCCCCCATCGCCTGCATCACGCCGACGTGGTCCATGCCCAGGGCCCCGTTGGGGCCGGAGTAGCCGATGTCGACGCCGTAGTTGATCCCGTACTGGTACTTCTCGGGCTGGCGGATGAGGCTCATGTAGCCGTTGTTCAGCATCACCAGCACGTAGGGCACCTGGTACTGGACGGCGACGGCGATCTCCTCCATGAGGAAGCCGAAGGAATAGTCGCCGACCACACCGACGACGAGCTTGTCCGGCCGCGCCAGCTTGACCCCGATGCACGCAGGGACCTCCCAGCCGAGGGGGCCGGCCTGCCCGCAGCACAGGTAGTGGCGCGGCTTGTAGGTCTTCTGGAACTGGCCGCTCCAGATCTGGTAGAGCCCGATGGCGGTGACGATGATCTCGTCGCCGTCGAAGAGCTCGTTCAGCTCCTTGAAGACCCGCGGCGGCTTGATGGGCACGTCGTCGAAGTCCATCTTGCGCAGCATGGTCGAGCGCAGCTCGTAGACCCGCTCCACCCAGGGCCCGGGGTCGCGCGCCGGGGTCATGTCCTTGGCCGCCTTCAGCAACGCCTCGAAGGCCAGCTTGGCGTCGGAGACGATGCCCAGGTGGGGACGGAAGACCCGCCCGATCTGCCCGGGCTCGATGTCGATGTGCACGAACGTCCGGTCGCCCCGGTACACCTCGAGGTTCCCGGTGTGGCGCTCGGCGAACCGGGCTCCCACGGCGAGGATGAAGTCGCTCTCGAGGAAGAGCTGGTTGGCGAAACGCTGGCTCGTCTGGATGCCGACGATGCCCGCGTAGAGGGGGTGGTCCTCGGGGATGGAGCCCTTGGCCATGTAGGTGGGCGTGACCGGCACCTGGAGGTACTCGGCCAGCTCCATCAGGGCGTCCGACGCGTCGGAGATGATGACGCCGCCGCCAGGCATGAGCATGGGGCGCTCGGCGGCCAGCAGCATCTCCACCGCCTTGCGGATGGCGGCCTCGTTGGGCCTCGGGGGCTCCACCGGCAGGCGCTGGTCGAGCTCGGGGTCGTACTCGATCTCCTGGTCCTTGGTGACGTCGAGGGGCAGGTCGATGAGCACCGGTCCCGGGCGCCCGGAGCGGGCGATGCGGAACGCTTCGCGGAACACCCACGGGATCTGCGCCGTCTCCTTCACCTGCACCGCCCACTTGGTGACCGGCTTGGCGATGGAGGCGATGTCGACCGCCTGGAAGGCCTCCTTGTGCAGGAGGTGGGTGGGCGCCTGGCCGGTGATGCAGATGATGGGGATGGAGTCGGCCTGGGCGGTGTAGAGGCCGGTGATCATGTTGGTGCCGGCCGGGCCGGACGTGCCGATGCACACCCCCACGCCGCCGGTCACCCGAGCCAGGGCGTCGGCCGCGTGGGTGCCGCCCTCCTCGTGGCGCACGGCGATGTGGCGGATCTTCTCCGACTTGCTGAGGGCCTGGTAGAGCGGGAGGATCGCCGCCCCGGGGATGCCGAAGACGACCTCGACGCCCTCGTCCTCCATGATCTTGACGGCCGCCTCCATCACCTTCATGGAGCTCAGGCCGCTCGCCTGGGACTGAGCCTGGCCGTCGTCTTTCTGGTCGTCGTCGGCGCTCATGGCTTGGAGCTGCGCTCCTCGGCTGCGGTTCGGTGCTCGCTCATGGCCTAGGAGATCCCCTCGGCCTCTTCGCCGATCTGATGCTGGGCGCCGTCCTCGATCACCGTGAGGATCGCCGAGTGGTCGAGCCCGCCGCGGTCCTTCACGTTGAGCTCCTGGAGCATCTGATCCACCAGCGAGGTGACGGGAAGGGGCACGCCGACCTCGCGGGCGGTGGCCAGGGCGATGCCGAGGTCCTTGTGGTGGAGCTCGGAGCGGAAGCCCGGCTCGAAGTCGTGCTCGAGCATCTTCTCCCGCTTCTGCTCCATCACCTTGGTGCCGGCCAGGCCGCCGGAGACCGCCTCGATGATCCTGGCCGGGTCGACCCCCGCCTTGGAACCGAGGACCAGCGCTTCGCTCACCGCCTCGATGACGATGCCGACGATGATCTGGTTGCACGCCTTGGTGATCTGGCCCGATCCCGCCTCGCCCACGTGGGTCGCCGTTCCCAGCGGCTCGAACAGCTCCTTGGCCCGCTCGAAGTCCTCCGCGGCGCCGCCGACCATGAGGGCCAGGTCGCCGCTGTGGGCGGCCGGCTCGCCCCCGCTGATCGGGGAGTCGAGCGTGCGCACCCCCTTCTCGTTGGCCTCCTTGGCCAGCTCCTTGGTCACGAGCGGCGAGATCGTGCTCATGTCGATGAGCAGGCTGCCCTCGCTGGCGCCGGCAAGGAGCCCCTCCTCGCCCCGGTACACCTCCTCGACCTCGGCCGACGCGGGCAGGCAGGTGATGACGATCTCGCACTGCTCGGCGACGGCCTTGTAGCTGTCGGCGGTCTCGGCGCCCTCTTCCTTCAGCTCGTCGGCGCTGCTGCTCCCGCTGTAGATGACCAGCTGGTGGCCTGCCTTGATGAGGTTCTTGGCCATGGGCTTGCCCATGATGCCGAGACCGACGAAACCGATCTTGCCTTCGGCCACTTGCGCCTCCCGGTATCGCTAGAGATTCAGGTCCCCGACCCCCACGTCCCCCCCGCGCTTCTCCTTCGGCAGCCAACCCAGGCTGTCCTCGGTGGCGTCGGTGGTCGGCTTGTACTCGAGGCCGATCCACCCGCCATAGGACGACTCCTCGATGGCGCCGAAGACGAACCGCCAGTTCAGCTCGCCGGTGCCCGGCTCGCCCCGGTCGGGCGAGTCGGCCACCTGGATGTGGGTGATGCCGTCGATGTGCTCACGCAGGGTGGCGACGACGTTCCCCTCCATGCGCTGCATGTGGTAGGCGTCGTACTGGAGCTTGACGTTGTCGCGCCCCACCCGCTCGACGAACTCTGCGGCCGCCTTGGTGGTGTAGAGCAGGTAAGGGCCGTTCTCGAAGGTGTTGACCGCCTCGATCATCACCTCGATGTCGTGCTCGGCCGCCTGCTCGGCCGCCCAGGCCACGTTCTCTCGGGCCAGCTCGAGCTGCT
>DATAAF010000066.1:0-16067 GCA_036260255.1 Acidimicrobiales bacterium
GCGCGCTCAGGGTCACCATGTGACCCGGAGCGCGCCCAGAACGAGAGGTGGCTAGTAGAACCGTTGCGGCTCGAAGCGGAAGACCTGGGGGTCGCGGGCGTCGACGGTGGCCTTCACCCACGACACGAAGGGGTGCCCCCAGGTCTCGAGTCGCACCAGATTGGGGATGGGAGCGCCGCTGCGCTCGATGAGGGGGTGGTCGAGCCGGTACCGGTGGGTGTCGCCGTGCACCAGGGCCACCGGCCTGGCGAACCGCCGCGTCTCCGCCCGCAGGGCGTCGAGGAAGGCGTCGAAGCCGTCGAGCCGCTCGGCGGCCCGGTCAGCCGGTGAGATCACCTCGAAGCCGGGGTTGGCCTGGATGACGATCATCACGCCGGCCGCCCGCTCGTGGATGGCGGCGTCGAACGACTCCCGCATCCAGGCGCGGGCGGCGGCGTCGCGGGCCGCGTGCTCGGCGGCGTCGTTGTCCTTGTTGTTGTTGCTCCCGACGACGTGCAGGCCCACGAACACCACGCCTCCGGCGCGCCAGCGGGTGTGCTCGGGGTACTGGCGGCTCTGGCGCTCGAGCGGCATGGTCCGCTGGCCGAGGCTCCGGTCGCCCGCGCACAGCACCCGCCGCAGATGGGCGAGGCGCTCGGAGGGATCGGCGCTCCCACCGCAGTCGGTCCACTCGTTGTCGCCGGGGACGTAGACGAGGGGCGCGGCGAGGCTGTTGAACCGGGCGAGGGCCTCGGCGTAGACGCGGTCGGAGCAGGGTCCGCCGCCTTTGAGGTCGCCGTCGAAGACCGAGAAGGCCAGGCCGGCGGCGTTCATCTCGGCGATCATCGTCGTGACCTTGGCCTCGGTCTCGTCGGTGTAGGGCATGTCGCCCCACAGGCCGAAGGTGACGGGCGGTGGCGGGGCTTCGGTGACGGTCGGCGCGGCGGTCGGCGGGGCCGCCGCCGGCTCGTCGTCCCGGCCCGGCGAGCAGGCGAGGGCGGCCACGAGCACGACCACCACGAGCAGGGGCCCCAACCGGGCACCGGTACTCTGGGCCTGCCGCGCCGACGACATGGAAGGAAGCATGCCCGACCTCACCGAGCAGGTCGTCAACCTGTGCAAGCGACGGGGGTTCGTGTTCCCGTCGAGCGAGATCTACGGCGGCTTCCGGTCCACCTACGACTACGGGCCGCTGGGCGTGCTGCTCAAGCGGAACGTCATGGACGCGTGGTGGCGGGCGATGGTGCAGGAGCGGGACGACATCGTCGGGCTCGACGCCGCCATCCTCATGCACCCCCGGGTATGGGAGGCCTCCGGCCACCTCGCCACCTTCTCCGACCCGTTGGTCGACTGCCGCAACTGCAAGGAGCGCTGGCGCGGGGACCAGATCGGCGACACCTGCCCCAACTGCGGCTCGCACGACCTCACCGAGGCCCGCCCGTTCCACCTCATGTTCAAGACGCACGTGGGCCCGGTGGAGGACGACGGGTCGGTCGCCTACCTGCGGCCGGAGACGGCCCAGGGCATCTTCGTGAACTTCGCCAACGTCCTGCAGACGAGCAGGAAGAAGCCGCCGTTCGGCATCGCCCAGCAGGGCAAGTCGTTCCGCAACGAGATCACGCCGGGCAACTTCATCTTCCGCACCCGCGAGTTCGAGCAGATGGAGATGGAGTTCTTCGTGCCGCCGGCCGACGCCCCCCGGTGGTTCGAGTACTGGTGCGCCGAGCGCCTGCGCTGGTACACCGACCTCGGGATCCCCGCCCGCCAGCTGCGCCTGCGGGCCCACGACGCCGAGGAGCTGTCGCACTACTCGGCGGCCACGTCGGACGTGGAGTTCCTCTACCCCTGGGGCTGGGGCGAGCTCGAGGGGATCGCCAACCGCACCGACTACGACCTGCGCCGGCACGCCGAGTACTCGGGCCAGCGGCTCGAGTACTTCGACCAGGCCTCGGGCGAGCGCTACGTCCCTTACGTGATCGAGCCCGCCGCCGGGGTCGGGCGGTCGATGATGGCGTTCCTCCTCGCGTCCTACGACGAGGACGAGATCGGCGGCGAGCGCCGCACCGTCCTGCGTCTCCACCACCGCCTGGCCCCGATCATGGTGGCGGTGCTGCCGCTCTCGCGCAACGAGCGGCTGGTGCCAACCGCCCGCGAGGTGCTCGAGCTGGTGCAGCCCCACTTCGTGTGCGACTACGACGAGACCCAGTCGATCGGCCGCCGCTACCGCCGCCAGGACGAGGCGGGCACCCCGTGCTGTGTCACCGTCGACTTCGAGAGCCTCGACGACCGGGCCGTCACCGTGCGCGACCGCGACACCCTGGTCCAGGAGCGCGTCCCGATCGAGAAGCTGGTCGACCACCTGCGCGAGCGCCTGGTCTGACCGGCCTGCCCGGCGAACCCTGTAGCGGCGGAGCCACCGGTACCCTGCGTCCGAGGACAGGGTGAGGGCACTCGGCGACAGACGATCCACGCGTTTGGCGGCCCCCCTGGTCGGCATTCTCGCCGCGGTCCTCCTGGCCGCCGGGCTGGCCACCGTCGCGATCCGGAGCACGTCGGAGGACCGCCCGGCGGCGACCGCGCCCGGCGTGCAGCCGGCCCCGCCCGAAGTCGCCGCCCCCACGACCACCGCCACCACCCGGCCCCTCCCGCCCGAGCCCGCCTTCGTCGCCGAGATCCGGGCCGCCGTGGCCCGGCTCCGGGGGCTGGAGTGGAGGGCACCCCTGGCCGTCGAGGTGGTGTCGAGGAGCGAGCTCGTCCGCCGGGCGCGGGCGGCCAACGAGCGGGACCGGCGCCCCGACCGCCTGGCCGGCGACGGCGACACCTACCGGCTGCTCAAGGCCATCCCGCGCGGGCTCGACTACGTCAGGGCCCTGGACGACCTCATCTCGGGCCTGATCCTCGGCTTCTACGACCCGAAGACCAAGGAGCTGGTCGTCCGCGACGGCGGGGGCGAGGTCGACGCCCAGACCAAGGTCACCGTCGCCCACGAGCTGGACCATGCCCTGACCGACCAGCACTTCGACTTCGGCGCCAAGACCGACGCCCTCGACCAGGCCGACCGCCAGGAGGAGGTCGAGGCCTACGTCGCCTTGATCGAGGGCGACGCCAAGCTGCTCGAGGAGCGCTACGCCGAGGAGTACCTGACCGAGGAGGAGCAGGTCGAGTACGTCCTCGGACCGCTGGCCGCCAGCGAGGAGGACCTCACGCCCATCCGGCGGCTGCCGCCGTTCATGCTGGGCGAGCTCTACTTCCCCTACACCGTCGGGCTGGACTTCGCCGAGGACCGCGCGGACGACGGCGACTTCGCGGCGCTGAACGAGGCCTTCCGCCGGCCGCCCGTCTCGACCGAGCAGGTCATCCATCCCGAGCGCTACGCGGCGGGCCAGGGGTGGGCCCCTCCGCCGCTGCCCGACGTGGCCGCCGCCACCTCGTGCCAGGCGGTGCGGCGGGGAACGCTCGGGGAGTCGACCATGGGGCTGGTGCTCGACACCTACCTCGACGAGGCCGGCGCCAAGGCGGCCGCCAACGGGTGGAACGGGGACACCTTCCAGACCGTCCGCTGCGGGCGCGCTCTCGGGATGGTCGAGCGCTGGGAGGCGGACAGCCCCGCTGACGCCGCCCGCCTGGCCCAGGCGCTCACCCGCTGGGCGGCGGGGTGGGCGGGCTCGGCCGTGAGCGGCGGACGCTTCTCGGGACGGGGCGGTGCCGGGCGCATCGTGCACCAGGGCACCCGAGTCGACCTGGTGCTGGCCGACGACGCCGCCACCGCCGACCGCCTGTCGGGTGTGATCTAGCCCTCTGCGAACCGGCGGTGATCTCTTTCGCCGGGACGCCACGAGTCACCGCCGGTTCCGGGAGAGAGCGACCCTCGCGAGTAACCTCGGAAGCTTCACCCGGGTCTCGCCGTATGTCGAGCCTGAACCGCGCCAGGAGAGCCTCCCGTGACCTACGTCTACTCCTTCGACCACCGGCATCCACAGCCGCCGATGAGCCTGAAGGACCTGCTCGGCGGCAAGGGCGCCAACCTGGCCGAGATGACGTCGGTGCTCGAGCTCCCGGTCCCTCCCGGCTTCACGATCACCACCGACGCCTGCCGGGCCTACATGCTGGAGGGCTGGCCCGAGGGCCTCTCCGAGGAGATCGCGACCCACCGGGAGCTGCTCGAGAAGACGATGGGCAAGCGCCTCGGCGACCCCGCCGACCCCCTACTCGTGAGCGTGCGGTCGGGGGCCAAGTTCTCCATGCCGGGGATGATGGACACCGTCCTCAACCTGGGCCTCAACGACGAGTCGGTGCTGGCCCTGGGCCGCCAGACCAACGACGAGCGCTTCGCCTTCGACAGCTACCGGCGGCTCGTCCAGATGTACGGCCGGATCGTCCTGGGCCTGCCCGGGGAGACGTTCGACGAGCTGTTCGAGGCGGCCAAGGCGAAGGCGGGCACCGGCCACGACGCCCAGGTGCCCGTCGAGCTGCTTCAGGAGCTGGTCGACGAGTTCAAGGCGGTGGTCCAGGAGGCCACCGGGCGGCCGTTCCCCCAGGACCCCGACGAGCAGCTCCGGGGCGCCGTCGAGGCCGTCTTCCGCTCGTGGAACGGGCCCCGGGCCATCGCCTACCGCACCCGCGAGCGCATCTCTCACGACCTGGGCACGGCGGTGAACGTGCAGGCGATGGTCTTCGGGAACCGAGACGAGAACTCGGGCACCGGTGTCGGGTTCACGCGTGACCCCGCCACCGGCGCCCAGGGCGCCTACGGCGACTTCCTCGTCAACGCCCAGGGCGAGGACGTGGTGGCGGGCATCCGCAACCCCCTCAAGCTGGCCGAGATGCAGTCGCGGTTCCCCGAGATCTACGAGGAGCTGCTCGGGATCTTCGAGCGCCTCGAGCGCCACTACCGGGACATGTGCGACACCGAGTTCACCATCGAGCAGGGCAAGCTCTGGATGCTGCAGACCCGGGTCGGGAAGCGGACCGGCGTGGCCGCCCTGAAGATGGCCGTCGACATGACCGAGGACCCCGTCATCGAGCTCACCCGGGCCGAGGCGGTCCAGCGCATCAACGCCGATCACCTCGAGCAGGTGCTCCACCCCCAGTTCGCCCCCACCGACGCGCCGGTGGTGGCGGTGGGCCTGGCCGCCTCGCCGGGGGCGGCGGTCGGGAGGGTCTACTTCACCGCCGACGACGCCGCCGCCGCCGCCGAACGGGGCGAGCGGGTCGTCCTCGTGCGCAGCGAGACGTCGCCCGAGGACGTCCACGGGATGATGGCGGCCGAGGGCATCCTCACCTGTCGGGGCGGCCTGGTCAGCCACGCCGCCGTCGTCGCCCGCGGGTGGGGGAAGCCGGCGGTGGTGGGCGCCGAGGCGGTGGCCATCGCCGGCAAGAGCTTCACAGCTCGCGACGCGACCGTGCACGAGGGCGACGTCATCTCCGTCGACGGCACGACCGGGCGGGTCATGCTCGGCGAGGTGCCCGTGTCGATGGCCGAGCCGCCCCCCGAGTTCGACATCGTCCTCGGATGGGCGGACGAGATCAGAGCCGGCGAGATGGCGGTGCGGGCCAACGCCGACACCGGGCCCGACGCCGCCAACGCCCGCCGCTTCGGCGCCGAGGGCATCGGGCTGTGCCGCACGGAGCACATGTTCCTCGGCGACCGCCTGCCGGTCGTCCGCCGCATGATCCTCGCTGACAGCGAGGACGAGGAGGCGGCCGCCCTCGAGGAGCTCCGCCGGTCCCAGAAGGCCGACTTCGTCGAGATCCTCGAGGCCATGGACGGCCTCCCCGTCACCGTCCGCCTGCTCGACCCGCCCTTGCACGAGTTCCTTCCCTCCACCGAGGACCTGGCGGTGAAGGAGGCCACCACCGGCCTCTCCGAGGACGAGAAGGAGGTCTACCGGGCGGCCCTGGTGTGGCGGGAGTTCAACCCCATGCTGGGCACCCGGGGCGTGCGCCTGGGCGTGATCAAGCCCGGCCTCTACGCCATGCAGGTGCGTGCCCTCATGGAGGCGGCGGCCGAGCGGGTGGCCGCCGGCGGGCGGCCGGTGGTGGAGATCATGGTCCCCCTCACCGTCAGCCGGGAGGAGCTGGCCCTGGCGCGCAGCTGGGTCGAGGAGGCGGTGGCCGAGGCGACCGCCGGGATGGACCAGCCCGTCGAGGTCACCATCGGGACGATGGTGGAGACGCCCAGGGCCGCAATCCGGGCCGACGAGCTGGCCGAGGAGGCCGACTTCTTCTCGTTCGGCACCAACGACCTCACCCAGATGACGTTCGGCTTCAGCCGGGACGACGTCGAAGGGCGGCTGATGTCGACCTATCTCGAGCAGGGGCTGCTCAAGCGCAACCCCTTCGAGACCATCGACCCCGGCGGGGTGGGCGAGCTGGTGATCGAGGCGTGCCTGCGGGGGCGCCAGGCCAACCCGGGGATCAAGCTCGGCGTCTGCGGCGAGCACGGCGGCGATCCCGACTCGATCGGTCTGTTCCGCAAGGCGGGCCTGCACTACGTGTCCTGCTCGCCGTTCCGGATCCCGATCGCCCGGCTGGCCGCAGCCCAGGCGGTTCTGGCTTCGCCCGCCGGCTGACCGCCGGCGCTTCCCGCCCTCGCGGCCGCTTGCGGCGGTAGCTTCCGTCGCGTGTTCGATCTCGCCACCGCCGCGGTCGAGGGCGCACTGGCCGCGGGTGCCGGGTACGCCGACGCGAGGGCGGTGCTGAGCGCCACCGAAGGGCTGCAGGCCCGCAACGGCGTGCTCGAGGGCCTCCAGCGGTCGGAGTCGGCGGGCGTGGGCGTGCGGGCGCTGATCGGGTCGTCCTGGGGCTTCTTCGCCACCTCCGACCTGGGCGACCGGGCCGCCCGGCGGGCGGGGGAGGAAGCGGCCGCCATCGCCCGGGCGTCGGGCCGGGTGCCGGGGTCGCCCCTCGAGCTGGCCGACGTCCCCGTCGTCGAGGACCACTGGGACTCGGGCTGGGACGAGCATCCCCGCGACGTGTCCCTGGCCGAGAAGGGCGACCTCCTCGTCGGCGCCACTGCGACCATGGCCGCGGTGGCGGGGGTCTCGGTGGCCGAGGCCACGGTCTCGTTCTGGGACACCGAGAAGTGGTTCGTCTCCAGCCAGGGGCACCGCATCTCCCAGCACATCGTGGAGTCGGGGTCCACCATGAGCGCCACCGCGGTGGGCGAGCACGAGACCCAACGGCGGTCCTGGGGCGGGATCGGCGGGCACTGGGGGACCCGGGGCTACGAGCTGGTGCGGGCGACCGACCTCCCGGGCAACGCACCCCGGGTGGCCGAGGAAGCGGTGGCCCTCCTGTCGGCGCCCCACTGCCCCGCCGGGGTGACCGACCTCATCCTCGGGCCGGAGCAGCTGGGCCTGCAGATCCACGAGTCGGTGGGCCACGCCATCGAGCTCGACCGCATCCTCGGCTGGGAGGCGGCCTTCGCGGGGACGTCGTTCCTCGACCTGTCCCGGCTCGGCCGCCTCCGCTACGGGTCCGAGCACATGAACGTCACCGCCGACGCCACCCTGCCCGGCGCCCTCGGCACGTTCGGCTACGACGACGAGGGCACGCCCGCCAGCCGGGTGGACATCGTCCGGGAGGGCACCTGGGTCGGAGTGCTGACGGGGCGGGACTCGGCGGCCGTCGCCGGCCTGCCCCCCGGCGGGATGGTGCGGGCCGACGGGTGGGCCCGGCTGCCCATCGTGCGCATGACCAACGTCGGCCTTCTCCCCGGCGACTCGTCGCTCGAGGAGATGGTGGCGGCCACCGCCGACGGGATCTACATGGAGACGAACCGGTCGTGGTCGATCGACGACAAGCGCCTGAACTTCCAGTTCGGCTGCGAGGTGGGACGCGAGGTGAAGGACGGCAAGCTGGGCCGGCTGCTCCGCAACCCCACCTACACCGGGATCACCCCGCAGTTCTGGGGCTCGCTGGACATGGTGGGCGGGCCCGACGAGTGGATCTTCTGGGGGACGCCGAACTGCGGCAAAGGCCAGCCCTCGCAGTGGGGGCACACCGGCCACCCGAGCGTCCCTGCCCGCTTCCGGGGCGTGCAGGTGGGGGTGCGGGGATGAGCAGCGGCCGGCGGGCGACCCCTCTGCCCGAGTTGTGCGAGCAGGTGCTCGACCTCGTGGGTGACCGGGCCGAGGCGGAGGTCGCCGCCACCGTCGGGCGGTCGGCGCTCACCCGCTTCGCCAACTCGGCGATCCACCAGAA
The DNA here is from genome assembly GCA_036260255.1 of Acidimicrobiales bacterium. Taxonomy (GTDB): domain Bacteria; phylum Actinomycetota; class Acidimicrobiia; order Acidimicrobiales; family AC-14; genus DASZJY01. Next base: position 8,185 of record DATAAF010000066.1, read on the forward strand.
CGTCGCCGAGGACCACCTCTTCGTGCGCCTGCGGCTCGTCGCCGACGGCCGCCTGGCCGCCTCCACCACGACCCGGCCCGGCCCGGACGGCCTCCGGGGCCTGGTGGAGAGGACGCTCGACGTGGCCGCCGTGCGCCCCCCCGACCCCGGGTGGCCCGGCCTCGCCCCGCCGGCGGCGGTGGCCGAGATCGACCGGTACGACGCCGACACCGCCCGCGCCTCGGCGGACCGCCGGGCCGACGTGGTGGCCGCCTTCGTGGGCGCCGACCTGGGCCTGGCCGGCGCCGGGTACTGCGACACGAGCGGCTACGAGGTCGCCTTCGCCAACTCGGCGGGCCAGCGGGCGGCCGGGCGGGTGTCGAAGGCGGCGGTCGATGCCATCCACCGCACCGCCACGTCGGACGGTCTCGGGTGGCAGGCGGCGGCGCGCCTGGCCGACCTGGACGGGGCGGCGGCCGGCCGGGTGGCGGCGGCCAAGGCGCGGGCGGGCGCCGACCCCGCCGACCTGGCCCCCGGCCGCTACGAGGTCGTGCTGGAACCGGCGGCGGTCGCCGACGTGGTCGGGTTCCTCCTCGGGGGGTTCAGCGGCCGGACCCACGCCGAGGGGCGCTCGTTCGTCCGGCTGGGCGAGGCCCAGCTCGACCCCCGGATCACCCTTCGGGACGACGTCTGCGCGCCGGGGACCTTCGGGCTGCCGTTCGACGCCGAGGGCACGCCCAAGCAGGCGGTGGACGTGGTGGTGGACGGGGTCTCGGCCGGGCTCTACCACGACCGGCGCTCCGCCCGGGAGGCGGGGGTGGCCAGCACGGGCCACGCGGTGGTGGGCGGGGAGAGCTTCGGCCCCATGGCGAGCAACGCCGTCCTGTCCGCCGGCGACCGGTCGCTCAAGGAGCTGATCGGGTCGGTCGACCGGGGGCTGCTCGTCTCCGACCTGTGGTACACGAGGGTCCTCGACCCCAAGACCCAGGTGGTGACCGGGCTCACCCGCAACGGCACGTTCCTGGTCGAGGGCGGGGAGATCGTCGGCGGGGTGCGCAACCTGCGCTTCACCCAGTCCTACGTCGAGGCCCTCGGCCCGGGCCGGGTCCTGGGGGTCGGGAGCGACGCCCGGGTCCGCGAGTCGGGCTACGTCGTCCCCAGCCTCCACCTGGCCTCCTGGCAGTTCACCGGCTGAGATGGCCGGCGCGCCGTCGGCCGGAGAGGTCTGAGATGGGGATCCTCGCCGAGGACGTGGCCCGGGTCCGGGCGGCGTCCGACCTGGTGGCCATCGCCGGCGAGCACCTGGCCCTGCGGCGGGTGGGGCGGCGGTGGGTCGGCCTGTGCCCGTTCCACCCCGAGAAGACGCCCTCGTTCTCGGTCAGCCAGGAGGAGGGCCTCTATTACTGCTTCGGCTGCGGGGCGAGCGGGGACGTCATCACCTTCGTCCGGGAGGTCGAGCACACCGACTTCGCCGAGGCGGTGGAGCGCCTGGCCGCTCGGGCCGGCATCCAGCCCCGCTACGACGACGCCGCCGCCGGGGCCGAGCGCCAGCGGCGGGCGGCCCTGGTGGAGGCCATGGGCCGGGCGGTCGAGTGGTACCACCGGCGCCTCCTCTCGGCGCCCGACGCCGCCCCCGCCCGGGCCTATCTGCGCTCACGGGGGTACGACGGCGAGGTGGTGCGGTTCCACCGGCTGGGCTGGGCGCCGGACGAGTGGGACGCCCTGTGCCGGGCCCTCGACCTGCCCCTGGACGTGCTCCGCGACACCGGCCTGGGCCTGCTCAACCGGCGTCAACGCCGCCAGGACACGTTCCGCGGGCGGATCATGTTCCCCATCTTCGACGTCCGGGGCGACCCGGTGGCCTTCGGGGGCCGGGCCCTGCCCGGCGGGCCGCCGCCCAAGTACCGCAACTCGCCGGAGACGCCGCTCTACTCGAAGTCGAGCGTGCTGTACGGGCTCAACTGGGCCAAGGGGGCGGTGGTGGAGAAGGGCGAGGTCGTCGTCTGCGAGGGCTACACCGACGTCATCGGGCTGCGCCGGGCGGGCATGCCCCATGCGGTGGCCACCTGCGGGACGGCGCTGGCCGAGCAGCACTTCCACACCCTCAAGAACTTCGCCCGCCGGGTCGTGCTGGCCTTCGACGCCGACGCCGCCGGCCAGGCGGCGGCCGAGCGCCTCTACCAGTGGGAGCGGCGCTACGAGCTCGACGTGGCGGTGGCCGGCATGCCCCCGGGCACCGACCCCGGACAGCTGGCCGAGGACGACCCCGACGCGTTGCGCCGGGCGGTCGCCTCGGCCACGCCCTTCCTCGCCTTCCGCCTCGAACGGGCACTGGCGGGGGCCGACCTGCGGTCTCCCGAGGGGCGGGCCCGGGCCGCCCAGGCGGCGGTGGCGGTGGTCCGCGAGCATCCCAGCGACCTGGTCCGGGACCAGTACCTCATGGAGGTCGCCGACCGGACCCGCGTCGACCCCGACCGCCTGCGGGCCCTGTTGGCCGCCCCGCCGCCGGCCGCCCCGGGCGGCGGGCCTCGGGGCGGCGGGCCACGGGGCGGCGAGCCCCCGAGCGGGGGCGAGCGCCCGGTCGCCGTCCGCCGGGCGCGGGGCGGGCCCGAGGTCGAGGCCCTCCGGGTGGCCGTCCACCACCCCGAGGCGGTGACCGGCCGGCTCCACCAGTCCCTGTTCGCCGACGAGGTGGCGCTCGCCGCCTGGCGGGCCCTCGCCTCGGCCGGGTCGCTGCACGACGCCATCGCCGCCGCCGAGCCCTCGGCCGCCGCCCTCCTCCAGCGCCTGGCGGTCGAGGAGACCGACACCGACCCCGCCGACGTGCTCGCCCGCCTGGCCGACCAGGCCGGCCAGCGGGCGCTCGCCCAGCTCGAGGCGGCGGCCCGACGGGACGACGACCCGAGCCGCTACGCCCCCCTCACCACGTGGCTCAAGCTGGTCATCGAGGAGCTCAGGGAGCCGGCGACGCAGGCCGATGCCACCGACCGCCTGGTCAAGTGGCTCGCCGAGCAGCCGCTCTGAGGGCGCGCCGCGCCGGAGGCGCGCGCGGCGGTGACCTTCCCGGAAATGGCTCGTGGCGAGCGATTTCCCGGAGCAGTTCGCGCCGGGGCTCGTACCCGCCGTCGTCCGCCCGTCCGGAGGGGCACACTGGTGCGGATGAACGGGGGTGACGCGCTCCGGAGCGCTCAAGGCGAGGTCCCCGAGGGCGTCCCACCGGAGACCTTCGCCGCCCTGCTCGAGCGGGGGCGGGCGGCCGGGACCCTGTCGCTCGACCTCGTCATGTGGGCCCTGCGCCACGTCGAGCTCAGCCCTCAGCTGATCGACGCCGTCCGCAGCCGCCTGCAGGCCGAGGGCATCGCCCTCGAGGGGGAGGAGGTGGACGTCGACCACGTCGCCGACACGCCCCCCTCGGGCATCCCGGTGACGCCCGCCCCGGCCGCCGCGGCGCGGGGGCCCGCCCCGCCGGCAGCCGCCCCGGCCGCCGCCGCCCGGGCCCGCCGCACCGGCGAGCACCGGCCCGTCGCCCTCCCCGGCGGCGGCGAGGGGGCCGAGGGCGAGCCCGACCTCGTGGGCGGAAGGGTCGACCACCATCGGGCCGGGGGCTCGACCGACCCGGTGCGGACCTACCTCAAGGAGATCGGGAAGATCGACCTCCTGACCGCGTCCGACGAGGTGGCGCTGGCCCGCCGCATCGAGGCCGGCGTGCTCGCCGCCCGTCGCATCGCCGCCCTGGAGGACGCCGAGCCGGGGTCAGCCGTCTCCGAGGACGAGCTCGCCCCGCTCGAGGCGATGGTGGCGGACGGCTACTGGGCCAAGAAGGAGCTCACCGAGGCGAACCTCCGGCTGGTCGTCTCCATCGCCAAGCGCTACCTGGGGCGCGGGCTCCTCTTCCTCGACCTCATCCAGGAGGGGAACCTGGGGCTGATCCGGGCGGTCGAGAAGTTCGACTACACGAAGGGCTTCAAGTTCTCGACCTACGCCACGTGGTGGATCCGCCAGGCCATCACCCGGGCCATCGCCGACCAGGCCCGGACGATCCGCATCCCCGTCCACATGGTCGAGACGATCAACACGGTGCTCCGGGTCCAGCGCCAGCTGCTCCAGGAGCTGGGGCGCGAGCCGACCCTCGAGGAGCTGGCCGACAAGCTGCGCACGACGCCCGGGCGGGTCCGCGAGATCCAGCGTCTGGCCCAGGAGCCGGTGTCGTTGGAGACACCCGTCGGCCTGGACGAGGGCAGCGCGCTGGGCGACTTCATCGAGGACGCCGAGGCGGTCGAGCCCGCCGACGCCGCCGCCCGCGCCCTCCTGTCGGAGGCGGTGGGCGAGGCGTTGGACGAGCTCACCGAGCGGGAGCGCCAGGTCGTCCGCCTCCGTTTCGGGCTGGAGGACGGTCAGGTCCGAACGCTGGAAGAGGTGGGACGGGAGTTCGGCGTCACCCGCGAGCGGATCCGCCAGATAGAGGCCAAGACGCTGGCCAAGCTGCGCCATCCCATTCGCAGCCAGAAGCTGCGCGATTACCTCGAGAACGAGTGATCGCCGACTACCGCGTCGGTGATTGCTGCTCGCCGCGCCCGTTTCCCATTCGGCTCTCGACCAGGTCGCGGGCCGCTCCAACACTGTCCTCGACCGCCGCCCGGGCCCGCTCGCCGGCCGTCTCGAAGGCGTCCGACCGCTTGGCCTTCTGGAGGGCGCGGCTGATCTGCTCGTACCGCTCCCGGCCCGCCTTGGCCCCGAGGTAGTAGCCGGCGCAGAAGCCGGTGACCACTCCGAGTCGGAATCTCATGGCTGGCTTCTACCCCCCTGCGCCCCCCGCAACCACCCGCCGCCCGGGGAGGACGACCCGCGCTGCTAGGGTGCGGGGGGCGATCCGGGGTAGCTCAACCGGCAGAGCAGCGGCCTGTTAAGCCGTTTGTTGTGGGTTCGAGTCCCACCCCCGGAGCACCACTCCAGCAGGACCTCGGCCGGTCGGTCGGTGCCATGGGCCCGTAGCTCAGTGGTCAGAGCGGGGGACTCATAATCCTTTGGTCGCAGGTTCGATTCCTGCCGGGCCCACAGGCCGCCCCGCCCCGCGCCACGACGCTCTCCCCCCGGGTGATGGCGCGAGGAGCTCCATCGCGGTGGCGCCCACCCGTCCAACACCCGCTGAGGTGCTCCAACGCGTTTCCAACAGTCGTTGGAGGCGCAAAGGTGCTGGTCAGGACGGGTGCCGCGGTGCTTGCCACCCCTCAGGGGGCATGGTAGAAAACCCCGGCTTCGGGGGGAACCCCCGCGGCTTCGCGGCTGCACGCCCGAAAGGAAGCGGGACCGACCAAGTGGCGAGGACCGAGCGGACGAGGATGGTGAGCGGGGCCGTCTGGGCCGCGTTCGGCCTGCTCGCATCCGCCTTCCTCGTGCTCCTGGGCTCCGGCCCGGCCGCCGCCGAAGAGGCGGCCCCGGCCGCCGACGCCTCCGCCGCTCCCACCCAGGAGGCAGCCGCCGAGCCCACCGCCGCTCCCGCCGCCGACGCCGCTCCCGTCGCCGAGGCTCCGGCGGCCGCCGAGCCGGCGCCCGCCGCCGACGCCACGCCGCCCGCGGCGGCCCCCTCCGCCGATCCCGCCCCCGCCGAGGCTCCGGCGCCCGCCGACGCCTCGGCCCCCGGGCAGGCAGGGGAGGCGGCGGTCGTCACCGAGACCACCGAGTCGACGGCGGCGCCCAGCCAGCCGGGCGCCACCTCGGTGTCCGAATCCGTTTCCAACACCGGTGCGCCGGCCCCTACCGACCCGGCCGCCACCGCCCCGGCCGCGCCCGTCGACGCCGCCGCCGAGCCCGCCGCCGGGCCCGACCTCACGGCCGCCGCCCTCGAGGTCGCCGCCGCCGAGGCAGCCGCCGGCGCCGCCGCGGAGTCGGCCGGCTCGATCGCCTCGGGCGAAGCCCCAGCCGACACCACGGGCTCCTCGGTCACCTTCACCAAGACCGACGGGTGCCGCACGGTGGAGGGCTCCAACGGGCCGAGCGACACCTACACGATCGCCATCGGGTGCGACGCCGACGGGGGCACCTCTCACGGGCCCGCCGGGGCGCCCGCCTCCAACACGACAATCGCCGTGGGCGGAAGCGCCCTGGGCGCCGCCGTCGGCAGCTCCGGCCGCGACGCCAAGAACACTGTGATCGCCCTCCGCGGAAACGCCAATGGAACCGCGACCGGCGGTCAGTACGGTGGAAATGCCGACAACACGTCCATCGCCGTTGGGAAGGCGCGCACCGCCAACGGCATCGCGCTCGGTGGTGATCACCAAGCAGGCACTGCAGGCAGTGCCAAGAACTTCACCGTCGCCGTTGGCGGCGGTCCTGCGAATGGAACGGCAATCGGCGGTACCAGCAAGAGCGACGGCGGCGCAGGCGGCGGGTCCGGCGGGAACGCTTTCCTGACGGCGGCTCCAACAGCGGCGGCGGGCGCGACGGGCACGGTCGCGGCGTCCTCGGGCAGCACCAACAACGGCGGCACCGGGTCGGCCGGCTCCAACGCCGACAGCAGCCCGGCCGCCACCTCGGGTGGCTCGGCCGGCACCGGCCCCTCCTCGGCGGTCTCCTCTCCCTCCCCCTCCTCGGCGTCCTCGGGCGCGTCCGGCCCCACCGGCGACGCCATCGCCACCGGCAACGCCACCAGCTCGGCCAACTCGGGTGCGAGCGCCAACGCGGTGGCGACCACCGGCTCCGGGGGGTCCGCCTCCAACGTCACCAACGTGACGGTCACGGGCGGCTCGGGCGGCAACGGCGGCACGGCCAACGCCACCTCGGGGACGGGCGGCGACGCGGTCAACACCGTGATCGGCGTCGGCGGCCCGATCAACGCCGGCGCCCTCGGCGGGAACAGCATCGCGGTGGCCGACGCCAGCGGCGGCGACGGCGGCTCGGCCAACGTCACCGTGAGCCCGACCGCCACCAGCGGCGACGGCTCCGCCTCCAACAGCACCAACGTCGCGGCCGCCGGCGGCAACGGCGGCAACGGCGGGACCGCCTCGGCGGTGGCCGGCCCGGGCGGGAGCGCCACCAACAACGTGCTCGGCGCGGGCGGCGGCCCGATCAACGCCACCGCGCTGGGCGGCAGCAGCATCGCGGTGGCCGATGCCAGCGGCGGCGAAGGCGGCTCGGTCGACGTGACCGTCACCCCGACGGCCAGCGGGGGCGGTGCCCCGGCCGGCGCCACCGCCCAGTCCAGCGCCACGAACACGGGGAACACCGGGAACGCTTCCTCGACCGCGACGTCGAACCCGACGGCCACCTCGGGGAGCTCCGGGAGCGCCAGCGGCTCAGGAGCCTCCGGCTCCATCGGTGCCGCCTCGGGCTCGACCGGTGCGGCGATCGCCGACGGGCTGGCCGACAGCGCCGCCAACAGCGGCGCGGCCTCCGACGCCACCGCCGCGACAGGGTCCTCGGGCGCGGCGGTGAACGACACGACCGTCGTGGCCAGCGGCGGGGCGGGTGGGGACGGAGGCACCGCCGAGGCGCTCTCGGCCCCCGGCGGCGCCGCCAGCAACAACGTCCTCGGCGGCGGCAGCCCGGTCACCGCGTCCGCCACCGGGGGCGCGAGCATCGCGGTCACGAGCGTCGCCGGCGGCTCCGGGGGCGACAGCACCGTCACCGTCACCCCCACCGCCACCTCGGGCAGCTCCGGACCGGCCACCGCCCAGTCCAGCGCCACCAACTCCGGCGACACCGGAGGCGCCTCCTCCACCGCCGGCTCCAGCCCGGTGGCCACCTCGGGCGACTCGGGCGACGTGGACGGCCCGGGCGCCTCGGGCGACACCGGCGACGCCACCGCCGTCGGGAACGCCTCCTCCCTCGCCAACACCGGTGCGGCCTCGACCGCCACCGCCACCTCGGGCGACACCGGCGACGCGGTGAACGACACCGACGTCACC
>DATAAF010000067.1:0-4052 GCA_036260255.1 Acidimicrobiales bacterium
GACCAGCCCACAGCTAGTCCATGCGCCTCTTGGGCACGAGCAACGCTCCCGGGGCGATGACCAGTGCGGCGCGGAGAAGCACGAACACGAGGGCAAGTTGGACCTGCCGCCCGTTGCCCTGCCCGGTCCGGGCAAGTGCACGCTGGCTGACGGGAGCGCCGGCCGTCGGTGATGGGGTGACACGCGCGGCTGTGATCGCATCGCCCGCCGTGTCTGCCCCGGAAGTCTCACAGGCGATGCCGTCTCTGTCGCGGTCGAGACCGAAGACGTCGGGTCCCACGACCCGGAAGTCGGTTGTCGGGGCGTAGGTCGGCCCGTCGCCTGTTCCGTCCGGGCAATCGACGTCACCGGCCCGCGGAGGAACGCAGGCGTCGACATAGGAGGAGTGACACACCGCCGACGGGGCAATATTTCACCCGGGGCGCCGGCGGGTTCGGGTACGACCCCGTCTTCGTGCCCGACGGCGGTGACGGCCGCACGTTCGCCGAGATGACGGCGGCCGAGAAGGCGACCGTCTCCCACCGGGGCCGGGCCTTCCGGGCCCTGGCGGCTGGTCTTGCCGCACGCTGAGAGAGGTCAGGCTCGCCGGCGCGCCCCGGTCGCCACCAGGCCGACGACGCCGACCAGGATCAGGAGGGCGGGGACGACCCAGCGCAGCGGCAGCCCGGGCCCGGCGTGGAGCAGGGCGGCGACAGCGATGCCGATGAAGGCCACGCCGGCCATGAGGGAGATGGCGTCGAGGTCATGCCGCGGCACGGCGCACCTCCAGCTGGCCCATGCCGACGCGGACTCCGAGGAGGAGCCGCCCGCCGCCCTCAGTACCGGCGTCGACCACCCTGCGGTCGAGGCCGAGCCCGTCGTCGTAGCGACCGAGCACCCGCAGCTCCCCGGCGCCCACCTCCCCGTCGACGACGACAGTTGCGTCGTCGGGCACGACGACGGTCAAGGTGCCCGCCCCGACGGTCGCGAGCACTCGTGAGGAGGTCCCTGTCAAATCCACGGCGCCGAGGTCGACGGTGAGATCGCCGGCGGCCAAGCGGTAGGGCGTGTCGACGTCCGCCAGCGAGAGCGGGCGGTAGGTGCGCTCGCCCACGCCCCCGCGGACGGGGACGTCGGCCAACGCGACCACGCAGAGCACCGCGCTCAGCACGAGCCCGACGGGGATGAGCATGCGCCCCCGTCCCCAGCGCGAAGCGACGAGGAGGGCACCTCCCACCACCAGCAGGGTGAGGGCCAGGCCCACCACCAACGAGACGTGCACCACGCCGGTGGCGTCGAGGAGGGCCAGCCCGCCGGCGAGCACCGCGAGGAGGCTGAGCGTGACGGGCACGAGCGTTGACGGGCTGCGGTTGGGCTCGGGCTCGGCCCGACCAGCGACCTCCGCCCGTGGGGCGGGCGGCACGGGGACCGGGCCTTCCGACCCGCCGGGCGGGGGCGGGGCCTCACGGGACCGCAGACTCCAGAGAAGCAAGGCCCCGACGGCGACGAGGGCCAGGCCGAGGGGCACGCCACGGTCGTGTCCTTCGAACAGCTCGTCGAGCAGCACGACGATCCCGATCGCGGCGAGGACGGCAGCCAGGACCTGCTCGGGCCGCCCCCGTGCGACCCCCTGCCCCGACGGCGTATCGCCTCGATCGCTGGGCACAAGGGCCCATCCCACGAGGTACAGCACCACGCCGGTGCCGCCCGCCAGCGAGATCACGACGAAGGCGATCCGGAAGACGACGGGGTCGACCCCGAAGTAGCGACCCAGGCCGCCGCACAGCCCGGAGACCACCTTGTCGTCGCTCGAGCGGGTGAGGCGGGGTCGGGGGGCCTCCGGAGGAGGCGGAGGTGTAGGAGGGGAGGTGTCGTTCGCCGTTGCCATGGCCTCATCGTGCGCCTGGCGGCCTCCGCCGTCCATCCGGGGAGGCCCGGATGGGTCCCGGACTTCCCCGGAGCGGCGGTCCGGGTGAGACCCGTGGTTCGAGCCGGTTGGGCCGTGCGATCATCGGCTCGATGACCACGGAGGCCTCCGCCCCGGGGGCTCGAGGGTGAATCGTCCACTCCGGCGGCTTTTCCGCAGCCGCCACGACCGCGTCATCGCTGGCGTGTGCGGGGGCCTGGCCCGCTCCCTCGGCCTCGACCCCTTCGTGCTGCGGGTGGCCGCCGTCGTCCTCACCTTCGCCGGCGGCACAGGGCTTTGCGCCTACCTCGCCGCCTGGGCCCTCCTTCCGGACGAGAAGGGCGGGGAGTCGCTGGCCCGCCGGGCCGTCGCCCGGCGCCGGTTCGACGCCGCCGAGGTCGTCGCCGTGGGTTCCATCGTCCTCGGGCTCGTGCTGCTCGTGCGGGAGTCGGGGCTGTGGTTCAGCGACACGGTGGTGTGGCCGGCGGTGCTGGCGGGCGTCGGCCTGGCGGTCATCTGGCGCCAGGCCGGGGACGACGAGCGCCCGTCGCTCGTCCACGTCGTCGGTCGCCTCCCTCGTCCGGGCGTCGCCTCCGTCGATCTACGCTCCCGCCGGGCGGCGCTGGCCAGAGTCGTCGCCGGCGTGCTGCTGGTGGTGGCCGGCGTGACCGTGTTCCTCGCCGTGAGCGATGCCTTCTCGGCGGTACGCCAGGGTCTCATCGCCACCGCGGTGATCGTCACCGGGTTGGCCCTCATCACCGGGCCGTGGTGGCTTCGCCTCGGTCGGGAGCTCGTCGCCGAGCGTCGCGAGCGCATCCGCTCGGAGGAGCGGGCGGAGATGGCGGCGCACCTCCACGACTCGGTCCTGCAGACGCTCGCCCTCATCCAACGCAACGCCGACGACCCCCGCGCCGTCGTGGCCATGGCTCGGAGTCAGGAACGTGAGCTGCGCGGTTGGCTCTACGCCGAGCTCGGCGAGAGCTCGCCCGACGGCGACACCTTTGCCGGCGCGATCAAACGGGCGGCCGCCGAGGTGGAGGAGGCGCACGCCGTGAGCGTGGAGGTGGTGACGGTCGGCGACTGCAGCCATGACGACCAGGTCGGGGCGGTAGTCGCCGCCGCCCGGGAGGCGATGGTCAACGCCGCCAAGTGGTCCGGGGCCTCCACCGTGTCCGTGTACGCCGAGGCGCGCGACGGCGAGGTGACGGTGTTTGTTCGGGACTGGGGGTCGGGATTCGACCTGGCCTCGGTGGGCGCCGACCGGCACGGCCTCCGGGAGTCCATCACGGGCCGGATGGCCCGCCACGGGGGCAGCGCCGTCGTCCGCACCGCCCCCGGTGACGGCACCGAGGTCGAGCTGCACGTCACGAGGGCGGCGGGATGACGTCCGCGCCGCGGCCGCAGGTGTTCCTCGTCGACGACCACCACCTCTTCCGGTCCGGCGTTCGTGCCGAGCTCGGCGACGCCGTCGAGGTCGTGGGCGAGGCGTCGGAGGTCGGCCCGGCGGCCGAGATGATCGTCGAGCGACGACCAGATGTCGTCCTTCTCGACGTCCACCTGCCCGACGGCGGTGGGAGGGCGGTGATCGAGCGGGTCGCGTCGGCCGCCCCGGAGGTCCGCTTCCTCGCCATCTCCGTGTCGGACGCCGCCGAGGACGTCATCGGCGTGATCCGAGCGGGCGCTCGGGGTTACGTCACGAAGACCATCTCGGGGCCCGAGCTGGCCGACGCCATCCGCCGGGTCGCCGGCGGCGACGCCGTGTTCTCCCCGCGCCTGGCCGGGTTCGTGCTCGACGCCTTCGCCGCCGCTCCCGTCCCCAGCGACGACCCCGAGTTCGACCAGCTCACCGCCCGGGAGCAGGAGGTGCTCCGGCTCATCGCGCGCGGCTACCCGTACAAGGCGGTGGCGCGGGAGCTCATGATCGGGGCGCGCACGGTGGAGAGCCACGTGTCGTCCGTGCTCCACAAGCTGCAGCTCTCGAACCGCCACGAGCTGACCCGCTGGGCCAGCGAGCGCCGGCTGATCTGAGACCGGCCGCTATCCCACCCAGCCGTCGGGCAGGAGGGTGTCTCCGTAGAACACCTGCCAGGCGTGGTAGGCGAAGTACGCGCGCTCGTTCGCCGCGATCACGCCAGCGCCCCCGCGCCCGGAGGAGGCGCGCGGCGGC
>DATAAF010000068.1:0-31729 GCA_036260255.1 Acidimicrobiales bacterium
GATCAGGTGGTCGTTGCGGGCGTCGTCGGGGGCCGACCAGTCGTAGTGGAGGTACTTGTCCACCAGCACGGCCATGAGGTCGGCCGCCGACATCGACGACGTGGGGTGGCCCGAGCTGGCCATCCCTGAGCAGCGCACGGCATCCACCCGCAGCTGCTGGCCGATCTCCTGCCAGCGTTCGATCTGCTCGCGCTCTGCTGTCACCGGTGCGGCCTCCTTGGTCCGGGCGCCCTCGACGGGGCCCATGCTAGAAGCGTCGTTCAGCCCTCCCCTCCGGGCTCCTCGACGTCGTCGGCGTGGTCGACCGCTCCGGGTGCGGGTGCCTGCGGCGGGCTCTCCGAGGGACTGGGCCACTCGCCACTTCCCTGGCGGACGCCGGGCCCGACGTTCTGCTGGCTGGGCACGTCCACGCCGTCCTCGGTCTCGAGCGTCTCGGCGCGAACCGGCTTGGGCTGTTCCTCGGGGGCGAGATCGGTCATGGCGCCGTGTCTACCCGCGCCCGAGAGGCGGCGAACCGGGGCGCCGTCGGGTTCAGGCCGAGAGCAGGTCGCGGACGCCGTGGCGGGCCGAGCGCCGCAGCTTGTTGATCGCCTTGACCTCGACCTGGCGCACGCCCTCCCGGGTGAGCCCGAACCGCTCGCCCACCTCCTCGAGGGTGCGGGGCTTCCCCCGGTCGAGGCCGTAGCGCAGGCACAGGACCTCTCGCTCGCGGGGCTCGAGCGTGTTGAGCAGGTCGGCCACCTGGGCGGGGAGCATGGACTCCATGACCACCTGGTCGGGGCTGGTGCCGGTGGGGTCCGGCACGAGCTCACCCACCTCGACGTCGGAGTCGTTGAGCCGCTCGGACAGGGAGATCGGCTCGGCCAGGTAGGGCATGAGCTCGCTGACCTTCTTGGAGGGCATCCCCAGCGCCTCGGCCACCTCGTCGGGCTTCGGGGGCCGGCCGAGGTGCACCTCCAGCGAGCTCGCCTGCATGCGGATGGCGAGGAGCTGGTCGCCGGCGTGGACGGGGAGCCGGATGGAGCGGCCGGTGTTGGCGATCCCTCGGGCGATCGTCTGGCGGATCCACCAGGTGGCGTAGGTCGAGAACTTGAAGCCGCGGCGGGGGTCGAAGCGCTCGACCGCGTGCATCAGCCCGAAGTTGCCCTCCTGGATCAGGTCGAGGAGCGTGAGGCCCGAGGCCTGGTACTTCTTGGCGATGGAGACGACGAGGCGGAGGTTGGCCCGCACGAACCGGCGAGCGGCCTCCTCGCCGGCCCGCACCTTCCGCTCGAGCTCGCCCCGGCGATCGGGCGGCACCCGTCCACGGGCCAGCTCGGCGGCGGCCTGGCGCCCCGCTCGAGCCAGCTCACCGAGGCGGACCTCCTCGGACCTGCTCAGGAGCGAGTGCTTGCCGATGTCGTTCAGGTACAGCTGGAGGAGGTCCTCGTCGTCCCCGCCCTGCCCCCCCCGCTTCGCCACCGACGGCCTCCTCTAGCAGCGGAAGATCCAACTTAGCAAAGCAGCTCGGACTTCGGCCGGCGGCCGCGGTCCAGCGCTTCGGTGGTCGTCCCCGGCCGGTCGAACCTCATCACCAGGGCCACCCCGTCGTCGTGGTAGCGCACGTCGACCGCCGTCGCCAGCTGGCTGATGAGCCAGACACCTCGCCCCCGCTCCGACATCGGGTCGGGCGGGCGGTGGACGAAGCGGTCGAGGTCGAACCCCGGTCCCCGGTCCCACACCTGCAGCACGAGCGAGGAGTCGTCGATGCAGGCCTCCGCCCGGACCGCCCCGCCGGCGTGGCGCTGGGAGTTGACCAACGCCTCGTGGAGGGCGAGGACGACGTCCTCGGCGCCGTCCGTCCAGGCGTGGCGGCCGAGCAGCAGCTCGACCTCCCGCCGCGCCCGGGCGGGGCGTACCGAGAGGGCGAAGGTCTGAGGGTGACCCGAAGACAATGACGGTTTCCTCACGAGTGTCACACCAAAACATGGATAGTTTCCCCAACGCCCGCCGGAGAAAACCGTCCCGGCGTGATCGGCGTCACTCGGCGAGGTGCTCGGTCACGCCTTGAAGACGGCGGCCAGTTCCTCGGGGACGGCCGTCTCCAACTGGCTGTAGGTGCACGACCGGGGGTCGCGGTCGGGCCGCCAGCGCAGGAACTGGGTGGCGTGGCGGAACCGGTTCCCCTGGAGGTGGTCGAACGCCACCTCGGCCACCCGCTCCGGGCGCAGCGGCTCCCAGGACAGGTCGCGCTTGGCGTTCCAGCGGCTGGGGCCGCCCGGCATGCGGCCGGCCCAGCTCTCCTCGGGCGCCGTCCATCCCGCCCAGGGATGGCCCTCGAGGGCTTCCTCCCGCAGGGGGGCGAGCTCGTCGACCAGCTCCCTCCGCCGGGCCATGCTGAACGCCGCCGCCACCCCCACGTGGTGGAGCGTGCCCTGGTCGTCGTAGAGGCCGAGGAGGAGCGACCCGATGACGCCGCCGCTCTTGTGCCAGCGGAACCCCGCGACCACGCAGTCGGCGGTGCGCTGGTGCTTCACCTTCAGCATCACCCGCTCGTTCTCCCGGTAGGGAAGGTCGACGCGCTTGGCCACCACACCGTCCAGGCCGGCCCCCTCGAAGCGGTCGAACCACTCGGCGGCCACCGCGGGGTCGTCGGTCGCGGGCGTGAGGTGGACCGGCGGTCGGGCGCCCGCCAGCGCCCGCTCGAGGAGGGCACGGCGCTCGGCGAACGGTCGCTCCCGCAGGTCGTCGTCGCCCAGGCCGAGCAGGTCGAAGGCGACGAACGACGACGGCGTCTCCCGGGCGAGGAGCCGGATGCGCGACTCGGCGGGATGGATGCGCTGGAGCAGGGCCTCGAAGTCCAGGCCCCGGTCGGTGGTGATGACCACCTCGCCGTCCACCACGCACCGCTCGGGCAGGGTGGCCCGGATGGGGTCGGCCAGCTCCGGGAAGTAGCGCGTGAGCGGCCGCTCGTTGCGGCTGCCCAGCTCGACCTCGTCGCGGTCGCGGAAGACGATGCAGCGGAAGCCGTCCCACTTGGGCTCGTACACCAGCCCGTCCTCCCTGGGCAGTTCGCGGGAGAGCTTGGCCAGCATCGGCCTCACGGGCGGCATGACGGGGAGCTTCATGGGGCCATTGTGCTCCCCCGGGCACCGCTCGGTGTTTCCGAAAGGGGGGCTCCCCGCTCCGGCCCGGTGTCGAGACGGCGCGCTCACCTGGACCGGTCGGCGAGATGGCTCCTTTGGAGCCGCTTGGCCGATCAGTTCGCCCAGGTCGCTCCGGTGGCGGCGGGTAGGGTCCTTCGATGGCGCCTCGGGCGACGTACCGCGTGCAGCTGCACGCCGGCTTCGGGTTCGACGACGTGGCCGCCATCGCCCCCTATCTGGCCGAGCTCGGGGTGAGCCACGTCTACTGCTCGCCCTACCTGCAGGCGGCGGCCGGGAGCACCCACGGGTACGACGTCGTCGACCACCGCCGTCTCAACCACGAGCTCGGCGGCGACGAGGCCCACGAGCGCATGTGCCGGGCGCTGGCCGCCGCCGGCCTGTCGCAGGTGCTGGACATCGTCCCGAACCACATGGCGGCAGCCGGGCGGGAGAACGCCTGGTGGTGGGACGTGCTCGAGAACGGGCCCTCGAGCCGCTACGCCGCCGCCTTCGACATCGACTGGCCGGCGGCGGAGGAGGGCGGCGGGGGGCGCCTCGTGCTCCCGATCCTCGGCGACCATTACGGGCGGCTCCTGGAGGCGGGCGAGCTGTGGCTGACCCGCGAGGGGGGCACCTTCGCGGTGCGGTACTACGACCATGCCGCGCCGATCTCGCCCCGCACCGTCGACGGCCTGCTCGGGCGGGCCGCCGACCAGTGCGGGTCCGACGAGCTGGCCACCATCGCCACCGCCCTCGGCCGGCTGCCGCCGGCGTCGGCCACCGACCGGGCCAGCGTCCGGGAGCGCCATCGCGACAAGGAGGTCCTCTGCCAGCTGCTGGCCCGCCTGCTGCGCGAGCAGCCCGAGGCGGCCGCCGCGGTCGACGGGCTGGTGGCGGCGACGAACGCCGACGCCGACGCCCTCGACGCCCTCCTCGCCCGCCAGGTCTACCGGCTGGCCTACTGGCGGGTGGCCACCCAGGAGCTCGACTACCGGCGCTTCTTCGACATCCCGACGCTGGTGGCCCTGCGCCAGGAGGTGCCTCACGTGTTCGAGGAGACCCACGAGCTGGTGCTGCGGCTGGTGCACGAGGGCGCGGTCACGGGGCTGCGGGTCGACCATCCCGACGGGTTGCGCGACCCGGAGGGCTACCTGCAGCGCCTGTTCGAGGCCAGCGGGGGCACATGGCTCGTCGTCGAGAAGATCCTCGAGCCCGGGGAGGAGCTGCCGGGGACCTGGCCGGTGGCGGGCACGACCGGGTACGACTTCCTCAACCTGGTGGGCGGTCTCTTCGTCGACCCGGCGGGAGAGGAGCCGCTCACCGAGCTGCACGCCCGCTTCACGGGGGCCGCCGAGGACTACCCCGACGTCGTCCGCCAGAAGAAGCACCTGGTCATGCGCCACTCGCTGGCGGCCGACCTCACCCGGCTCACCGACCTGGCCGCGGTGGTCTGCGAGCGGCACCGCCGCTACCGCGACTACACGCGCACCGAGCTCCGCCAGGCGCTGGCCGAGCTGGTCGCCTCGTTCCCGGTGTACCGCACGTACCTTGCGCCCGGCCGCCCGGCGACGGACGCCGACGTGGCGACGGTCGCCTTCGCCGTCGAGACGGCCAAGGACCGCCGCCCCGACCTCGACCCCGATCTCTTCACGTTCCTGGGCGACGTGCTGCTCCTCCGCAGACCCGGCGACGTGGAGACGGAGCTCGCCGTGCGGTTCCAACAGCTCACCGGGCCGGTCATGGCCAAGGGGGCGGAGGACACCGCTTTCTACTGCTACCGCCGCCTGGTGTCGCTCAACGAGGTGGGGGGCGACCCCGGGCGGTTCGGGAGGACGGCGGAGGAGCTGCACCGGGCCAACCGCCGGGCGGCCGAGGCGTGGCCGAGCACCCTGCTCACCCTCTCGACGCACGACACCAAGCGCAGCGGCGACGCGCGGGCCCGCATCGGCCTCCTCTCCGAGATCCCCGACCAGTGGGCGCTGGCCGTGCGCCGGTGGTCGACGATCAACGAGCAGCACAAGCGCGACGGCCTGCCCGACCGGGGCGCGGAGTACCTCCTGTACCAGACGCTGGTGGGCGCCTGGCCGCTGCCGAGCGACCGGGCGGTGGCCTACCTCGAGAAGGCGGCCAAGGAGGCCAAGGAGCACACCTCCTGGATCGACCCCGACCCCGGCTACGACGACGCCCTGCGCGGATTCGTCGAGGCGGCCCTCGCCGACGAGCGGTTCGGGGCCGACCTGGCCTCGTTCGTGGCGCCGCTGGTCGAGCCCGGCCGGGTGACCTCTCTGGCCCAGACCCTGCTGACGTTCACCTCGCCGGGCGTCCCCGACCTCTACCAGGGCACCGAGCTGTGGGACCTCAGCCTGGTCGATCCCGACAACCGCCGCCCGGTCGACTACGACGAGCGCCGCGGCCTCCTCGCCAAGGTGAGCCAGGCGTCGGCGGCCGACGCGCTGGCCCTCTCCGACGAGGGCGCGCCCAAGCTGTGGCTCGTGTACCGGGCGCTCGAGGTGCGGCGCTCGCACGCGGCCGCCTTCGCCCCCGGTTCGGGGTACGAGCCGCTGGCCGCCGAAGGCGAGAAGGCGGCCCACGTGGTGGCCTACGCCAGGGGCACGGAGGCGGCGCGAGTGGCGGTCGTGCTCCCCCGGCTGGTCCTGGGCCTCGGCCGCGAGTGGGGCGACACCACGGTGGCCCTGCCCGAGGGGCGGTGGACCGACGTCCTCGGAGGCGCCGAGGTGGGCGGCGGGCCGGCCCGGGTGGGCGAGCTGCTGTCGCGCTACCCGGTGGCCCTGCTCGTGGCCGGCTGACGGTGCGGTTCGAGGTGTGGGCGCCGCGCGCCCGGGATGTCGCCCTCGTGCTGGGCGAGGGCGACCGGCGGGTCCCCATGGCAGGCCCCGACGAGGGGGGCACCTTCGCCGCCGAGGTCGAGGTCCCGGCGGGGGCGGACTACGCCTTCTCCCTCGACGGCGGCCCCGCCCGTCCCGACCCCCGGTCCCCCTGGCAGCCGTCGGGGGTGCACGGCCCGTCGCGCCTCGTCGACCACGCCGCCTTCAGGTGGACGGACCGGGGATGGGTGCCGCCGCCGCTGGCGGAGAGCGTCGTCTACGAGCTGCACGTGGGCACGTTCTCGCCCGAAGGGACCTTCGACGGCGCCGCCGCCCGCCTCGACCACCTGGTCGAGCTAGGAGTGGGCGCGGTCGAGGTCATGCCCGTCGCCGAGTTCCCGGGGCGGCGGGGGTGGGGCTATGACGGGGTCGACCTGTGGGCGCCCCACTCGGCCTACGGCGGGCCCGAGGGGTTCAAGCGCCTGGTCGACGCCTGCCACGGCCGCGGCCTGGCCGTCGTCCTCGACGTCGTCTACAACCACCTGGGCCCGGACGGGAACTACCTGCGGGAGTTCGGGCCCTACTTCACCGACCGCTACGCCACCCCGTGGGGAGAGGCGGTGAACTTCGACGGCCCCGACAGCGACCCGGTGCGGGCGTTCGTGGTGGACAACGCCTGCATGTGGGTGCGCGACTACCACGTCGACGGCCTCCGCCTCGACGCCGTGCACGCCATCGTCGACACCTCCGCCATCCACATCGTCGAGGAGATCGCCGCCGCCGTGCATGCGCTCGCCGACGGTGTCGGGCGGCCGGCGTGGGTGGTGGCCGAGAGCGACCTGAACGATCCGCGGGTGGTGCGCCCGGCGGAGCGGGGGGGCTACGCGTGCGACGCCCAATGGAGCGACGACTTCCACCACGCCCTGCACGCGGTGCTGACGGGCGAGCGGGACGGGTACTACGCCGACTTCGGGTCGCTCGCCCAGCTGGCCAAGGCCCTGCGCCAGGCCTGGGTGTACGACGGCTGCCACTCGGGCTACCGGCGGCGCCGCCACGGCCGCCCTCCGGCGGGGCTCGCCGGCACCGCCTTCTTCGGGTACCTCCAGAACCACGACCAGGTCGGCAACCGGGCGGCCGGCGAGCGGTCGAGCGCGCTCATGAGCACGGGGCGGCTCAAGATCGGCGCCGCCGTCGTCCTGTGCGCGCCGTTCGTGCCCATGCTGTTCCAGGGCGAGGAGTGGGGAGCGTCGACCCCGTTCCAGTACTTCACCGACCACCGCGACGCCGAGCTGGGCCGGGCGGTCAGCGAGGGCCGGCGGCGGGAGTTCGCCGCCTTCGGCTGGCAGCCCGAGGACGTCCCCGACCCGCAGGACCCGGCCACCTTCGAGCGCTCCAGGCTCGACTGGGACGAGCGCCGGCGGCCTCCCCACGACGAGGTGCTCGAGTGGCACCGCCACCTCGTCGCCCTGCGCCGCGAGGTCCCCGCCCTCGCCACCGAGGGGTTGGGTCCGGTCGACGTCCGCTACGACGAGGACGCCCGTTGGCTCGTCCTCGAGCGCGGCCCCCTGTCGGTGGTGTGCAACCTCGCCTCTCACGAGCAGGCCATCCCCGTCGCCGAGGGCAGCGTCACCGTCCCTCCCGACAACGTGGTGATCCTGGGCTGACCCGCCATGCCGCAATTGGGTGACGAAAGTGGTTGGCTTTCAAACCCTCAGCGCGCCAGAAGCGGCTCAGGCGGCGTGCGACGCGGCCCAGACCACCAGGTCGTCGGCCGAGCGGGTGTTGACGATCGACTCCAGCGGGACGCCCGCCTCGGCCGCCCGGGTGCAGCCGTTGACCAGCCACTCGAGCTGGCCGGGGGCGTGGGCGTCGGTGTCGATGCTCACCGTGCACCCGGCGTCGAGGGCCTGGCGGAGGAGGCGCATGGGTGGGTCCAGGCGCTCCGGGCGGGAGTTGATCTCCACCGCGGTCCCCGTCTCGGCGCAGGCGGCGAAGACGGCGGCGGCGTCGAACTCCGACTCGGGCCGGCCCTTGCTCCTGCCCCTCCCGGCGGTGCCCTCGGGGCCCGACGGGAGGAGGCGGCCCGTGCAGTGCCCGAGGATGTCGACGTGGGGCGAGCGCACCGCCGCGATCATCCTGGGGGTCATCTCGTCCGCCTCCATGCGCAGCTTGGAGTGGACGCTGGCCACGACCACGTCCAGGATGGCCAGCAGCTCCTCCTCCTGGTCGAGGGAGCCGTCGACGAGGATGTCCACCTCGATCCCCGTCAGGATCCGGAACGGGGCCAGCTCCTCGTTCAACTGGGCCACCACCTCGAGCTGCTGGCGGAGGCGTTCGGGTGACAGGCCCTTGGCCACCGTGAGGCGGGGCGAATGGTCGGTGAGCACCATGTACTCGTGCCCCAGGTCGCGGGCGGCCCGCGCCATCTCGTCGATCGGGCTGCCGCCGTCCGACCAGTCGGAGTGGGTGTGGCAGTCGCCCCGCAGGGCCCGGCGGATCTCCGCCGCCCGTCCGGTGACCTGCTCGGCCGCGCTGGCCGCGGTGGCACCGACGTCCTGTTCCAGGCGGGCCAGGTAGTCGGGGACGCCGCCGGCCACCGCCTGGGCGACGACCTCGGCCGTCTTCGGCCCGACGCCCGAGAGGTCCTGCAGGCGGCCCTGCTCGGTCAGCTGCCGGAGGTCGTCGGGACCGAGGCCCTTGAGCGTGGTGGCCGCTCCCCGGAAGGCCCGCACCCGGTAGGTCGGAGCGCCCGAACGCTCGAGCAGGTAGGCGATGCGCTCGAGCGCCTCGACGGGGTCCACCCCGCCGGAGCGTACTGTCGACCCCGATGACCCATGTGGTCGTGCTGGCCGACACGCACATCCGCCGGGGGTCCAAGCGCCGCCTGCCCGACGCTGGGTACGCCCACCTGGAGAAGGCCGATCTGGTGCTCCACGCCGGCGACGTCCTGGTGGGCGAGGTCCTCGACGAGCTGAGTGGCTTCGCCCCCGTCCACGCGGTGCTGGGGAACAACGACGCCGAGCTCGTCGGCCTGCTGCCCGAGACCCGCCTCCTCGACGTCGACGGCGTTCGCATCGGTATGGTCCACGACAGCGGCCCCGCCACCGGCAGGGCCGGCCGCCTGCGGCGCCGCTTCCCCGACGCCGACCTCGTCGTCTTCGGCCACAGCCACATCCCCTGGGACACCGAGGGCGTCGACGGCCAGGTGCTGTTCAACCCCGGCTCCCCCACCGAGCGACGGGCCCAGCCCCACTGCACGTTGGGGACGCTGGACCTCGAGGACGGCCGGCTGGTGGACCGCCGCATCCACGTGCTGTAGATGCCCGCGCCGTCGGCCGCCAGGATGCTCGTCCGTGGGCTGACCAAGCGGTGCCCGCTGTGCGGCAGCGGGCGCCTGTTCAGCGGTTGGTTCCGCATGAAGGAGCGCTGTCCCGGCTGCGGCCACCGGTTCGAACGGGAGGAGGGCTGGTTCCTCGGCGCCTACGTCGTCAACCTGGGCATCGCCGAGGGGCTGCTGCTCCTCGTCGGCATCGTCCCCTGCATCGTGTTCCTGGCCGCCAACCCCGAGGCCAGCCTCGTCCCCTTCCTCGTGGTGGGCGTGGTGGCGGCGGTCGCCGCGCCGCTCGTCTTCTACCCGTTCTCCCGGACGACATGGGCGGCCATCGACCTGTGGATGCGCCCCCTCGACGCGCCCGAGCCCACGGACTGGAGATGACTCGGGCGGGGACGGTCAGTAGCCCGAGTCGGCGCAGAGGTTCCTCACCGCCGCCGTCCGGACGACACCGGGCTGAAGGCGTCGACGAACAGCTGGAGGTCAGCCGGCCGGCGCCCCGCAGAGCTCGTCGACCAGCTTCCGGCTCTCGGGGGTCGGCTCGAGGTCGAGCTCACCCAGGCGGGCCTCGAGCCGGCGGAAGGTAGCGGCCACCTCGTCGGGGCGCGACTGCCTGGCGTGGAGGCGCATGATCCGGCGGTAGAGCTGCTCGGCCACGGGGTCGACCTCGACGGCGCGCGACAAGGCGTCGAGGGCGGACCTGACGTCGCCGACCACCAGGCGGGTGGCGGCGAGCGACACGAGGACGTCGACCGCCCGCCGGCGCAGGTCGTCGCGAGGGACCTCGGCCCACGCCCAGTCGACGCCGGCGAGGAGCTCGCCGGCGTAGAGCTCGGCCGCCGTCTCCAGGGCCGCGGCCCACTCGGGGTCGTTGGGGTTGGCGGCGGTCCCCTTGGGCAGCGCCGCCTGGAACTCCCAGAGGTCGACGCCGAAGACGGGCTCGACCCTGTACCGATCGCCGTCCCGCTCGATGATCCTGAGCTCTTTGATGCCCGTGGCCCGACGCAGGGTGGTCCGCAGGTTGCCGAGGGCGGTCCAGAACCACTCCGAGCCGCGGCCCGGATCGGCCTCGGGCCACAGCGCCTCGGTGGCGGCGTCGAGGGTCGTGCCCTCGGGGTGGAGGAGGTAGAACGCCAACAGCTCCCGCGCCTTGGCCCGCAGGCCGCTGCGGATCTCCTTGCCGTTCGCCTCGATCTGGTAGGCGCCGAGCAGGCGGACCTCGATCGGCGGCGGGCCCGCGGTGGCGAGGATGGAGAACGGTGCGTCGGCGGCGTCGGCCAGCGGGGCCTCGTCGTCGGTGCGGGCGGCGGAGAGCAGACGGAGGAGCTCGTCGGTGGCGCCCGGGCTCAGGGTGAAGAGCCGGGTCCCGGCCAGCACGTCGAGCGGGCCGCCCGAGCCGGCCGACCGGACGACGGCGCCGGGCTGGAGGGTGAGGGTCTCGGCGCCGTCGAGCGGGCACCCGACGCCCACGGCGGTGATACGGAGATCGGCGCCCTGTCGGAGCAGGGCGTCGAGGCGGCTGGACAGCTCCTCAGGGACGCCGGCGGTGGCGAGCACTATCAGCGGCTCCGGAGGGGAGGCGGGGCCGTGGGATGAACGTTCCCGGCGGCGCCCGAGCTCCGCCTCGAGGTGGGCGACGGCGGTCTCCATGTCGTCGGCCCGCTCGAGTCCGGGGAACGACGGCCCGGGAGGGAGGACGTCGCCGACCGCCACCACCCGGGTGGTGGCGGGCTCGCTCTTGGCGAGGAGGGTGGTGACGAGCGCCCGCCCGGCGTCGGCGGCACCGGGGCCGACCAAGGCGAGCGGCACCTTGCCCAGGTCCACGCCGACCTCGCGGTCGTCCTGCTCGCCGAGGACGGCCAGCAGCTGTGTGCCCGGCGTCGACTCCGACCCGTTGGGGTTGAGGGCGAGGTCGCGGCGGGAGAGGGCAAACCGCTCCAGGCGGCTGCTGAGGTCTCCGACGAAGGGGTCGCGGCGGTGGAGGCCGGCCGTGGGCGCGCCCGCCCGCCGCCGACGACGGCGGCGGAGCCGGGCCCGGCGGACGGCGGCGCTGACGCCCAGGGCCAGGGAGGGGCCGACGGCGACACCGGGAAGGATGCAGGCGACCGTCGACGCCCGCTCGGGCTCCTCGTCCTGCTCCTCGTGATCCTCCCAGGAGGCCGCAGGGGCGGACGCCTCGCCGTTCGGCGGGAGGGACGTCGCCACGGGGACATCGGCGGTCAGGGAGGTCACCGGAGGTTCAGGCGGCCCCGCAGGCGAGGCGGCGGGGACGTCGACGGCGTCGGGCCGGGCCTCGGCCTCGGCGGTCGCGGAGGCCTCGGCCTGGCGGGTGTCGGTCGCCGCGTCGTCGGGCGCGCCCTCGGTGGGCGGGGCGGGCTCGGCGGCCTGGTGGGCGAGGGTCGCCACCTGGGGAGCGGCGGGCCCGGGCGCCGGTGTGGCGGCGGCGCGGGCGGCCGGAGGCAGGTGGCGCTCAACGGCCCTCCGCACCGCCTCGTCGACCACGATCGTGAACCACTCGGCCGCCTCGTCCTGGGCCTGGTGGAGCTGGGTAAGGGGGTCGGGGCCCTCGGCGTCCGCCTGCCCGGTCGCCGGGGCCGCCTCCGCCGGGGGCGGCACGGGCGGGGGAGCGGGGGTGACGGCCTGGGCGACCGCCGGGGGAAGCACCTCGGACAGGGCGCCGCCGAGCTCGGTGACGGCCGCCCGCACCTCGGCCACCGCGCCGGCCACCGCCCCGCTCACCGTCTCGGTGACCGCCGGTGCGGCGGCCTCGGCCACCAGCCGGGGCAGGGACTCGGCGAGAGTGGCCCGCATCTGGCGCAGCCCGGCGGCCTCGTTCCGGAGCTGGGCGGCGCACCCCTCGAGCTCGGCGAGGGAGACCTCGAGCTCCTCCTGGCGGGCCTCGGCCACCGCGCGCACCGCCGCCTCCTGGCGGGCGAGCCGGTCGGAGAGGGCCTGGATCTGGCTGTTGACGTAGTCGAACTCGCCGCGCAGCCACAGCAGCACCTCGGTGGCGGGATCTCGCCCGGGTGGGGCCGTAGCGGCCGGTGCGGGCGCGGGCGCCTCCTCGGGCTCGGGCGGCGGGGCCTCGTCCATCACGGGTTCGGGAACCTCCTCCGGGCTCGGTGGCATCGGCTCCAGCTCGACGATGTGCACCGGCTGGGGGCCTCTCGCCCAGACGTCGGCACAGCCGCCGAAGCGCCCGGTGCAGACGACGCCGCAGACGCTACAGGTGCACGCCTCCGCACCTGCGGTCATCGGGTGCTGGCACTCGGGCGCGATCTGGCATCCGAACTCGTGACACCAGCCCATCGCCGGGATCTTACCGACCGTGGCCTGGCCGCCCCCCCGGCGTCCACCACTGCCGCCCAGGCGCCTCCGGGGGAGAACTGATCGTCGAAGTGGCTCCCGCGAAGCGGTCTGGCCGATCAGCTCACCGAAGGCGGCGGGCGGGCGCCGTCCCGGTACCGTCGGCGCCATGAGCGAGGCGCCGCCGCTGAACCGGCGCATCCCGCTCGTCCACCTGCCCACGCCGCTCGAGCCTCTCGACCGCCTCGGCGCCCACCTGGGCATGGCGCCGGGACGCCTCTGGGTCAAGCGTGACGACGTCACCGGGCTGGCTGGAGGGGGCAACAAGGCTCGCAAGCTCGAGTACCTCTGCGCCGACGCCGTCGCCCAGGGGTGCGACACCCTCGTCACCGGCGGCGGGCGCCAGAGCAACCACGTGCGCATGACCGCGGCCGCCGCCAACCGCCTCGGCCTGCGCTGCACGATCGTCCTCAACGCCGAGCGGCCCGACGTGCCGACGGGCAACCTGCTGCTGGACGAGCTCCTCGGCCCCGACATCGTCTGGGCCGGCGGCGGGCCGACCGCCCTCGACTACTACGCGGTCGAGGCGGCCATCGCCGGCACCGCCCGCCGACTGGCCGACGAGGGGCGCCGCCCCTACGCCATCCCCATCGGGGGCGCCAACGCGGTCGGCGCCCTGGGGTACGTGCAGGCGGCCATCGAGCTGCGGCAGCAGGACCCCGCCGTCGACCTGGTGGTGGTCGCCGACGGGTCGGGCGGGACGCACGCCGGCCTGGTGGCCGGGCTCGGGGACCACCGGGCGGTCTATGGGGTGGATGTCGGCGCTCGCCCCGACCTCGACGACCAGGTGCCGGCCAAAGCCGCCGAGGTGGCGCGCCTGGCCGGCTTGCCCGACCCCCGCGGCGACCCCGCCCCCGACCCCCGCGACGACCGCGCCCCCGACCCCCACGGCGGCCCCGCCCCCGGCGCCGCCCTCCCCAGGGCCGTCGTCGACCACGACCGCTTCGGCCCCGGTTACGGCGGCGCCACCGACGAGTGCCGCGAGGCCCTCCGGCTGGCGGCTCGCCTGGAGGGGCTGGTGCTCGACCCCGTCTACACCGGCAAGGCCATGGCCGGGCTGATCGCCGGGGTCGAGAGCGGGCGCATCCCCACCGACGCCCGGGTGGTCTTCCTCCACACCGGGGGGATGCCGGCGCTGTTCGCCTCGGGCTACGGCGAGTGGCTCCGCGCCGCTCCGGGCTGGCTCCGCTCCGAGCGACGACTTTGAGCAACTCCGGGATCGGCCGTATCGTCGCGGCCGGCATGGCCCCCGACACCGTGATCGCGCGTCGCAGTCGGGCCGCGGCCTACCTGGCCCTCACCAAGCCCCGCATCATCGAATTGCTCCTGGTGACGACCGTGCCCACGATGGTCGTCGCCGAGCGCGGGCTCCCGTCGGGATGGCTCGTGCTGGCCACCCTGGTCGGTGGCGCCCTGGCCGCCGCCGGCGCCAACGCCATCAACATGTACGTCGACCGCGACATCGACAGCGTGATGAAGCGCACCCGGGGGCGGCCGCTGGTAACCGGCGAGATCGCCCCCACCAACGCCCTCGCCTTCGCCGTGACCCTGGAGGTCGCAGCCGCGGTCGAGCTCTGGGTGCTGGTGAACCCGCTGAGCGCCGTCCTCGCGGTGGGCGCCACCCTCTTCTACGTCTTCGTCTACACCCTCTGGCTGAAGCGCACGTCGTCGTCGAACATCGTGATCGGCGGCGCCGCCGGGGCCGTGCCCGTGCTGGTGGGGTGGGCGGCGGTCACCGGCTCGCTGGGGCTGGCGCCGCTCGTGCTGTTCGCCATCATCTTCTACTGGACGCCGCCCCACTTCTGGGCCCTGGCCATCCGCTACCGGGACGACTACGCCGCCGCCGACGTCCCCATGCTCCCGGTGGTCACGTCGTTCGCCGCCACCGCCCGCCGGATCGTTCTCTACACCCTCGTGCTCTGGGGCGTCTCTATCCTTTTCTGGCCGGTGGGCGACATGGGTGACGTCTACCTGGCGGCGGCCATCGTGCTCGGCGGTGTCTTCATGTGGCATGCCACCCAGCTGGCCCGCCAGGGGACGCCCGAGCGGGCCATGCGCCTGTTCGGTTGGTCGATCACCTACGTCACCCTGCTGTTCGGGGCGATGGCGGTCGACCAGCTGCTTCCTCGCTGAGGTCCTCGAGCAGCTCCCGCCGGCGGGTCACCCGCTCCTCGTGGACGGCCCACGCCCCTGCCACCGCCACCACCGCCACCAGGAGGGTGAGGTCGCCGCCCACCCACATGATCCCGCCGGCCAGGCGCTGGTCCTCGAGCGCCGAACGTCCTCCGAGACCGGCCGCCTCCACGTAGTGCGCGTACAGCGGGGAGGTGGACGAGGAGATGGCCAGGGCCAGGAACGTGTTCTGGGGCATGGCCAGGGCCAGGTAGAGCAGGCGCAGGGGATGCGACAGGCGGCCGTGCACGGCCGTGCCCAGCACCGGGCGCCAGAACAGCAGCGCCGACCCCAGGAACACCGCGTGCTCGACGGCGTGGGCCACCGGGTTCTCGAGGGCCACGTCGAACAGGGGCGAGAAGTGGACGACCCAGCCGACGGCCGCGAAGACGAGCCAGGCGACCACAGGGTGTGCGAGGAGCGCAACGGCGCGCGCCCGTCCGAGCCGGAGCAGCCGTCGCCGCCGCTCGTCGGAGAGCGCCGCGGTCGTCACCAGGACGGGCCGGCCCGCCACGAGCAGCGGAGCGGCGACGAGCGTCAGCAGCAGGTGCTGGACCATGTGGACGGAGAGCCGGTCGTGGGCCTCGGTGGCCACCGGCGGCAGGAGGGCAACCGCCACCACCCCCAGACCGCCGAAGAACGCCCACCGGCGCCATCCGGGCGTGGCCCGGCCGGCCCGCCCGGCGGCGCCGAGCGCCCGCCACCCGACCTCGTACGCCACCGCAACGGCCACCACGACGACGGCCACCGACACCTCCTCCGAACCGGCGGTGGATGTACTGGCTATCGGCCCTACCACCACCGCCGGCTCGGGGGAAGCCCAGGTCACGGCGCCCATCGTGGTTCCCGCGAGGGGTGCCGCCAAGTCGATGGGACGGCAGGCCCCTGTATAGAGTCCGCCGCGATGACCGTCACGGACACGCCGCCCGAGGCCCCCGAGGCCCCGGAGGAGGCGGACGCCGAAGAGCCGGCGCCCGTCGCCGCGCCGTGGCCGCCGGCCACCGACCACAAGGTGATCGGCACGATCTTCGTGGTGGTGGCCGTCCTGTCGCTGGTCGTGTCGGGCGCCATCGCGCTGGTCATGCGGGCGCAGCTCAGCGGCCCCGACATGGACATCGTCGGGCGGGTGACCTACGGGGAGCTGTTCACCCTGCACGGCACCCTTGCCGTGTTCGGCTTCCTCGCACCCGTCTGGGTGGGGCTGGCCACCGCGGTGGTGCCCCTGCAGATCGGGGCCGCCCGCCTCGCCTTCCCCCGGCTGCAGGCTCTCTGCCTCTGGGTGATCGTCGCCGGGATCGCCATGATGGCGGCGTCGCCGTTCGTCAAGGGCGGCGACGTGGTGAGCGGGTGGGCGTTGAGCTCGCCGATCCCCGAAGGGCCCGCCTTCAGGGGGAACGGCCCCGACTTGTTGATCCTCGGGCTGGGCCTGGTGAGCGTCGCCCTGGTCCTCGCCTTCACCAACCTCCTCGTCACGGTGGTCAAGCTGCGGGCGCCCGGGCTCACCCTGCGGCGCACGCCCCTGTTCTCGTGGTCGGTGCTGGTCGCCGGCGCCGTCGTGCTTCTCGCCCTCCCCGTGCTCGTGGCCGGCCTCGGCATGCTGTTCATGGACCGCCACTACGGCGGGCACATCTTCCGGGGCTTCACCGGCTCGCTCGGCGGCAACCCCAACGTGTGGCCGAGGCTGTTCTGGTTCGCCGCCTACCCGCTCCTGTGGGCGTTGCTCCTGCCCGCCCTCGGAGCGGTGTCCGACATCGTCGCCACCTTCGCCCGCCGCCGCCTCTTCTCCCACGCCCGGGCGGTCGCCGCGGTCGGCGCGGTCGGCGTGCTCGCCTTCGCCGGGTGGGGCAGCGAGACGCCCGGGCTGTCGCGGGCCCGTCTCCTCTTCGGCGCCGGCGCCCTGCTGGTGCTGGCCCCGGTGGCGTCGCTGGTCCTGAACTGGCTGGCCACCCTCGTCACCGGGCGATGCCAGCGCCAGGCGTCCCCCCGGTCGCTGGCCGCCCTGCCCATGGTCGTCGCGCTGGGCTTCGTCACCGTCCTGGTTGTGGGCTTGGGCGGTGGTGCCATCGCCGCCCTCACGGCGGGGACGAGCAGCCACCGCAACTACTGGCAAGTGGCCACCCAGCACACGCTCTTCTTCGGTGCCGCCACCCTCGGCGTGGTCGCCGCGCTCGCCTACTGGGCGCCCAAGCTCTGGGGCCGCCACCTCTCCGACAAGGGCGGGAAGCTGACCGCCGTGCTGCTCGTCGGCGGCATGCACCTCACCTTCCTGCCCATGTTCGTCCTGGGGATCCAGAACATGCGGGTGCACCTCTTCACCTACGAGTCGGGCGACGACTTCGGCCCCGCCAACCTGGTCGCCACGGTCGGGGCGGTCGTCACCGTCCTGGGCGTGGCGGTGCTCGCCCTCGACCTCCTCGTCAGCGTGATCGCCCGCAGGGGACGGCGGGCCGACGGCGACCCGTGGCAGGGTCACACCCTCGAGTGGGCGACCTCCTCGCCGCCGCCCGGCCACAACTTCGACCGCCTGCCCGAGATCCGCTCGGAGGCGCCGTTGCTCGACCTCCGCACCGCGGCGGGGGAGGCGGTGGGCTGATGGCGATCACCACGCCCACCTCGGCCACGCCGGTCACTCCGGAGGCCGTCGACCCCGGGCCGTCCCGGCCGTGGTCGCCGCCCCGAGGCACCACCATGCTGGCGACGCTCCTCTTGTTGGCCGCCGAGGGCATGCTCTTGGCCGCCCTGCTGGCCACCTACTTCACGATCAAGGCCGGTGCCCCTCTGTGGCCACCGTCGGGCGTCCACCTCAACACCTACATCCCCACCGTGGTGACCATCACCGTGGCGATGGCCGCCTGCTCGGCGGGCTGGATGCTGTTCGCGGTGCGGCGCAACGACCAGCGCAACGCGTTCGCGGCGGCCGTGCTGACCGTGGTGCTGGGCGTGGCTGTCGCCAACGGCGAGTGGTACTGGATCACCAGGGCCGGGTTCGGCGTGGGCAAGCACGCCTACGGGGCCCTCTTCCACGCCCTGGCCGGGCTCCACCTCGTCCATGTGGTCGCCGGGGTGGTGATGCTGATGGTCGTCGCCGGCCAGACGCTGGCCGGCCACTTCAGCAGCGAGGACCACGAGCCCGTCCGGGCCGCCGCCTACTTCTGGCAGTTCGGCAACGTCGTGTGGCTCGCCGTGCTGTGCGCCCTGTTCTTCTTCGCCTCGCACAACCAGTGACGGCCTGACGTGCTCACGCAGTCCGCCAAGGTCTTCCTGCCCATATCGGTCGTCGGCCTGGTGTTCGGCGTGGGGTACATGGTGCTGACGGGGAACCGGGACGGGTTCCTGCTCCTGCTCTTCCTGTCGGTGGTGGCGGCGTGCGCCGGCATCGCCGTCGCCCGGGTGCGAGAGAACGAGTTCGCCCCCACCGTCCCCGCCGACGCCCCCGCCCCCGAGTACCACGACGTCGTCCCCGGCCGGCCCCTGGCCGGCGGCCTGTGGGCCGCCACCGGCGCCCTGGCGTTCACGCTCCTGCTGGTCGGCTTCGTCCTGGGCCCGCTGGCCACCGCAGGCGGGCTTGTGGTGGCGGCGGCGACGGTCGTCGGGTGGATGACCACCGTCTCCAGCGAGCACACCGGCCGGCGCATCGACCTGGCCCCTCTCGGCCTGCCCGTCCTCGGCCTCTGCACGATCTTCGCCCTCATGTTCTGCATCTCCCGGGTGCTGCTGGCGGTGCCCGAGCAGGCGTCGACCGCCATCGCCCTCGCCGTGGCGGTCGTCATCCTCGGTGGCGCCTCGGTGGTCGCCATGCGGCCGAGGGTGTCGAGCCGTGCGCTCGCCGGGGTCCTGGCCCTCTCCGCGGTGCTGCTCACGGCCGGGGGCATCATCGCTGCCGCCGTCGGCCAGCGAGAGGTCCACAAGCCGGCGGGCGTGTCGGCCGGCCCCGTCTCGATCGAGGCGGTGAACAGCCAGTTCGACCTGACCGAGTTCGAGCTACAGGCCGACATCCCGGCGCAGATCAGGTTCCACAACAAGGACGAGAACGTCCCCCACAACGTGGCGATCTACGGTGACGACAAGTACACCCAGGAGATCTTCGTCGGCGACATCCTCCCGGGGCCGATCACCATCGAGTACCGCCTCGAGGCGCCGCATCCCGGCGAGTACTTCTTCCGCTGTGACGTGCACCCCAACATGGCCGGCAAGGTGAAGGTGGTGGCCGCCGAAGGAGAGGAGCACTGAGGCGAGTTCGGCATCCGCTCCTCCTCCTCGTCCTTCTCCAGGCTCTCGTGGGCGCCGCCTGCGGCGGCGACGACGACGAGGCCGGCGGGCCCACGACGACTTCGGTACCGACGGTCGCGACCGCCTCGACCGTCGCTCCCACGACCGCCTCGCCCACCACCGCGGCGGTCCGGCTCGGTGCCACCTCGCGACTGCGAGTCGACGGCGTGGGACCGGTGCGCTTCGGCATGAGCGTCGACGAGGCCAGGCGGGTGGCGGGAGTCCCGGTGCAGGCGATCGACGGTCCCTACTGCAGGGGGTTCCGCACCACCGGCGACGCCCCGGTAGAGGTGCTGGCCGAGGCCAGCGAGCGCATCAACCTCGTCATCGTCGCCGACCCGCCGATCCGCACCCAGTCGGGCATCGCCGTCGGGAGCGCCAGGGCGGACGTGCTGGCCGCCTATCCCGGTCAGGTCGAGGTCCGGCCGGGGGCCCCCGGCCCTCACTGGCTCGTCTACCGGGCGCGCGACCCGGCCCTGGCGGCGTTCTCGCTGGTCTTCCAGATTGACGACGGCGGCCGGGTCAGGACGATGAAGGCGGGCGTCCGCGAGCGGGCCGAGGCCGACGAGAACTGCGCGTAAGAGCGTGCTGTCCCATCGTGCCGACGCTCCGACCAAGGTGGGTCAGCACGCTCTTCGCAGTGGCGTGGCGGCAATTGGACGATTGCCCGATCGACGGGTGACAGTGGTAGCAGCGATCGAGAGGCCGGCCGCACGGTACGGCCGAAGGGGAGGACACCGGGAGTGACGAGGCTGGCCAGGGGGCGGGCGGTGCGATCACCCGTCCGTTCCCGGCGTCTCCGCCGCCCCGCCGCCGCCCTCGGCCTGCTGGCGCTGCTGGCGGCCGGGTGCGCCAAGAACGCGCCGATGGACACCCTCGATCCCGAGGGGCCCAACGCCCGCACGATCGACAACCTCATAAACCCGGTGTTCATCGTGGCCGCGGTGATCTTCGTCCTCGTCGAGGGCATGGTCCTGGTCTTCACCCTGCGGTACCGCCACCGCGACGACGCCCCCGAGCCCGTGCAGGTCCACGGCAACACCAAGCTCGAGGTCGGCTGGACGCTGGTGCCCGCCCTCATCCTCGTTGCCGTGGCCATCCCCACCATCGCCACGATCTTCAAGCTGGCGCAGAAGCCCAAGGACGCCATCAACGTCACCGTGACCGCCCGCCAGTTCTGGTGGGAGTACAACTACCCAGACCTCGGTGTGGTGACGGCCAACGAGCTCCACATGCCCACCGGCCGCAAGCTCGAGCTCACCCTCCAGGGCGCGGACGTGATCCACAGCTTCTGGGTCCCCAAGCTGACTGGGAAGACCGACGTGGTGCCGGGCCGCCAGAACCACATGAACATCAGCGCCGACAAGCCCGGCATCTACCTGGGCCAGTGCACCGAGTTCTGCGGCCTGAGCCACGCCAACATGCGCCTCAAGGCGATCGTCCACACGCCGGCCGACTTCGACGCCTGGGTCGCCTCCCAGCGCCAGGGCCCGTCCACCCCGGCCCCGGGCTCGCCCGCCGCTGCCGGGGCCGAGCTCTTCACCAGCAAAGGGTGCGGGGGCTGCCACACTGTCGAGGGTGTCTCGAGGGGCAGGGTCGGCCCCAACCTGACCCATTTCGCCAGCCGCACGAGCTTCGCCGGGAGCATGTTCGAGATGAACGCGGAGAACATCGCCGAGTGGCTCCGGGACCCGCCGGGGGTCAAACCCGGCTCGAAGATGCCCGACCTCAACCTGAGTGCCGACGAGACCACCAAGCTCGTCGCCTATCTCCAGTCCCTGCGATGACCGACCAGGCCCGCGGAGGCAACCACTAGATGGCGATCGTCACCGAACCCCCCCGACCCGCCCAGGCACCCCCGCCGCCGGCGCGGCTCCTCGGCCGGCCCACCGGCTACACCAAGGGCGTCTGGTCGTGGATCACCACCATCGACCACAAGAAGATCGGCATCCTCTACATCGCCACCGCCTTCGTCTTCTTCCTGATCGGTGGCATCGAGGCCCTGCTGCTGCGCCTCCAGCTGGGCTCGCCCGAGAACACCGTCCTCAGCGCCGAGATGTACAACCAGGTCTTCACCATGCACGGCACGACCATGATCTTCCTGGTGATCATGCCGCTGTCCGCCGGGCTGGCGAACTACCTCCTGCCCCTGCAGATCGGCGCCCGGGACGTCGCCTTCCCCCGGCTCAACGCCTTCGGGTACTGGACGTTCCTGGTCGGCGGCCTCTTCATGTACTCGAGCTTCTTCCTGGGCGGCATGCCCAACGGGGGCTGGTTCGGCTACGCCCCCCTGAGCAGCACCATGCCCGGCTACAACATGGACTACTGGACGCTCGGCCTGCAGATCCTGGGCATCGCCTCGCTCACCGGGGCCATCAACCTGATCGTCACCACCATCAACATGCGGGCGCCGGGCATGAGCCTGTTCCGCATGCCGGTGTTCACCTGGATGACGCTCGTCGCCCAGTTCCTGCTGCTGTTCGCCATGCCGGTGATCGCCGTGGCCCTGTTCCTGCTCATGTTCGACCGGCAGTTCGGGGCCAACTTCTTCGACGCCCAGGCGGGCTCCGATCCGCTCCTCTGGCAGCACCTGTTCTGGCTCTTCGGCCATCCCGAGGTCTACATCCTCATCCTGCCGGCCATGGGCATCGTGTCCGAGGTCATCCCCGTCTTCTCCCGGAAGCCGCTGTTCGGCTACCAGGTGATGGTGTTCTCGGGCATCGCAATCGGCTTCATGGGATGGGGGGTCTGGGCCCATCACATGTTCGCCAGCGGGCTGGGGCCGGTCGCCGTCTCCGCCTTCGCGGCGTCGACCATGTTCATCGCCGTACCCACCGGCGTGAAGATCTTCAACTGGCTGGCGACCCTGTGGCGGGGGAAGATCAAGCTCACCACGCCGCTGCTCTTCGCGGTGGGCTTCGTGGCCATGTTCACCATCGGCGGCCTGTCGGGGGTGACCCACGGCGTGGTGCCGGCCGACACGCAGCAGACCGACACGTACTACATCGTCGCCCACTTCCACTACGTGCTCTTCGGCGGGAGCATCTTCGGGTTGTTCGCCGGCGCCTACTACTGGTACCCGAAGATCACCGGCAAGATGCTCGACGAGCGGCTGGGGAAGCTGCACTTCTGGCTGATGATGATCGGGTTCAACATGACCTTCGGGCCGTTCCACATCCTCGGCCTGCAGGGCATGCCCCGGCGGATCTACACCTACCCCTCGAACCACGGATGGGACTTCTGGAACTTCGTCTCCACCATCGGCTCGTTCGTCATCGCGGTGGGGATCCTCGTGTTCATCTACAACATGTGGGTCACCCGCAAGAGCCGCAAGGTCGGCGCCGACCCCTGGGACGCCCGCACCCTCGAGTGGAGCATCCCGTCGCCCCCCCCCGAGTACAACTTCGCCGAGATCCCCCTCGTGGTCGCCCGCGACGACTTCTGGCACACCAAGTACAGCGAGGACGAGCAGGGCCGCCCCGTCCCCCGCACCCCCGAGGAGCACTCGGCCGACATGGAGACGGAGGGGGCGATCCGCGCCGCCGTGGACGAGGACGGCGCGGGCGGCGACGGGTCGTCGGACGGCCGGGCCTCCGGTGACGCCGAGCAGGGCGAGGACGCGCAGGCGGAGGCCGACGGCGAGCACGGCGACGGCGAGCACGGCGAGGGCGAGCACGGCGACGACGAGCACGGCGACGGCGAGCACGGCGACGCCGAGCACGGCGAGCCGCACATCCACCTCCCGTCGCCGTCGTACTGGCCCTTCGTGGCCTCGGTCGGCCTGGCGGTGATCGGCTACGGCCTCATCTACCGGGTGTGGATCGTCGCCATCCTGGGCGCGATCTGGGTGCTCGGCAGCATCTACGCCTGGGGGCTGGAGCCGGCGACCGCGCCGGAGGAAGAGCAGCCCGAGGCGTCGACCGAGCTCGAGCACGTGTCCGGGCACCGAGGATGAGGGGCGGCGGCCGGTGACCGTCACCACGTCGGAGGGCACCCACGTCGCCGAGGCGCCGCCCGGGCACCCACCCACGTCCACCGGGCTCAGCAACGAGAAGGTGGCGATGTGGGCGTTCCTGGGCTCGGAGTGCCTCCTCTTCGGCGCCCTGATCTCCACCTACCTGCTGTTCAAGGGCCGGAGCCTCGAGGGCACGGTCAAGCCCGAAGACGTCTACGACATCCCCTACACGTCGGTGAGCTCGTTCGTGCTGCTGATGAGCAGCCTCACCATGGTCCTGGCCCTGGCCGCCATCCAGCGGGGCGACCACCGCCGGCTGCGGGTGTGGCTCCTCACCACCGCCCTCCTCGGCGCGTCGTTCGTGGCCGGCCAGATGTACGAGTTCACCGTCTTCTACCGAGAGGGGCTGAAGATCTCGGCCAGCCTGTTCGGGAGCAGCTTCTATGTCCTCACCGGGTTCCACGGGGCTCACGTCACCATCGGCGTGCTGATGCTCCTGTCCCTGTGGGGCCTCTCGATGCGGGGCAAGCTCCCGACGTCCCGGTCGGAGACCGTCGAGCTGGTCGGGCTCTACTGGCACTTCGTCGACATCGTGTGGATCGTGATCTTCACCGTCGTGTACCTCATCCCCTGATGGCCACCGAACCCGGCACCAGCGCGGCCGAGCGTCCCGCTCCCGACAGCGGGGCGGTCACCGAGGAGGCCCAGCCCCACCACGACCCCACCGCGCCGGACCACGGCCACCCGAGCGAGTGGGAGTACATCAAGGTCGCCCTGTTCCTGGCCGTCGTCACCCTCGCCGAGGTGGCGATCTACTACGTGGAGTTCCTCGAGGACTTCCTCGTGCCGCTCCTGCTGCTCTTCTCGCTGATCAAGTTCGCCATGGTCGTCCTGTGGTTCATGCACCTGCGCTTCGACAGCCGGATCTTCCGCCGCCTCTTCGCCATCGGGATCCTCCTCGCTCTGTTCTGTTACGTCGTCGTCCTCACGACATTCCACGTCTGGACGAGATGAGCGCCGCCCCCCTGCCCCTCGAACCGGCGGCCGACATGTACCGGAACCGGTACAGGACCACCGCCGGTTCGGAGAGATGAGCGCCGGGTTCCCCCACTGGCACGCCCACCTCGACGGGTGGCTGCTCATGGGGCTGATCGAGGTCGCCTACCTGGTGGCCCTGCGCCGGGAGCGGGCCCGCCGGGGGCCGGCGGCGGACGCCCCCGCCAGCCGCCGTCAGGTCGCCACCTTCACCGCCGGCGTGGCCGTGCTGTGGCTGGCGTCGGACTGGCCCGTCCACGACCTGGCCGAGGGCTACCTCTACAGCGTCCACATGGTGCAGCACCTGCTCTTCACCCTGGTCGCCGCCGCCCTGCTGCTGATGGGGACGCCCGGCTGGATGGCTCGCCGGCTGCTCGGCGCCGGCCCCGGCCGCTCGCCGACCCGCCGGCTGGTCCTCGTCCGTGGTCTCTCCCGGCCGGTCGCCGGGCTGATCCAGTTCAACCTGGTGCTGGTGCTCAGCCACTGGCCGGCGGTGGTGGACGCAACCGTCCGCTACCACCCGCTCCACTTCGTGGCCCACGCCGTGCTGCTGGTGTCGGCGGTGCTCATGTGGATGCCGGTGTTGAGCCCCCTGCCCGAGGTCGGGCGCGCCCGACCGCCCACCCAGATGCTCTACCTGTTCCTGCAGACGGTGGTGCCGACGGTGCCCGCCTCGTTCCTCACCTTTGGGGCGCGCCCGCTCTACCGGATCTACGAGACCTTCCCCCGGCTGTGGGCGTTCTCCGCCCTCGAGGACCAGCAGGTCGCCGGGCTGATCATGAAGGTCGGCGCCGGGCTGTACCTGTGGGTCGTGATCGCCGCCATCTTCTTCCGGTGGTACGCCCGTGAGGAACGCCAGGCGGCCCATCCCGACGACGCGCCGGCAGAGGACGGCGACGTGCTCCTGTGGGAGGACGTCGAGGCCGAGCTGCGCCAGCTCGGCGGCACGCCCTGACCGGGCGCCAGCCCGGCACGCTACGGTCCGCCCCATGCTCGATCCCAGGCGGCTGCGGACGGAGCTCGACGTGCTCGAGGCGGGGCTGGCCCGGCGCGGCGTCGACCCGTCGGAGATCGAGCGGGCCGCCGCCCTCGACGCCCGCCAGCGGGAGCTGATCACCCGGGGCAACGAGCTGCGGGCGGCCGTCAAGGCCCTCTCGGCCGAGGTGGGCGCCGCCCGCCGGGCCGGCGACGAGGCGACCGCCGAGGTCAAGGCGGCGGAGAGCCGGGCCCGGGGCGAGGAGGTCAAGGCCGTCACCGCCGAGGCCGACGCGGTGGGCGACGAGCTGCGGGAGATCCTGCTGCAGACGCCGAACCTGCCCGCCGACGACTGCCCCGACGGCCGGTCGGCTGAGGACAACGTCGTCGTCCGGGTGGAGGGCTACGAGCCCGAGCGCTACGGCCCACACCAGCGGGTGCCCCACTGGGACGTGGGAGCGGCCCTGGGCATCCTCGACCTCGAGCGGGGCGCCAAGCTCTCGGGCTCGATGTTCCCGATGTACCGCGGCGCGGGGGCGACGCTCGTCCGGGCCCTGTGCCAGCTGGCCCTCGACCTCAACGCTGACGCGTTCGAGGAGGTCCGGCCGCCGACGCTCGTCCGCACCGAGACGATGGTCTCGACCGGGCACCTGCCCAAGTTTGCCGACGACGCCTACCACGTCGAGCGGGACGACCTCTGGGCCATCCCCACCGCCGAGGTGCCGCTCACGTCTCTCGGGCGCGACGAGCTGCTGGACGAGGCCGACCTACCGGTGCGGCTCATGGGCCACACATCCTGCTTCCGCCGGGAGGCGGGCTCGGCGGGACGGGACACGCGGGGCCTCCTGCGGGTCCACGAGTTCGACAAGGTCGAGATCCTCGGCTACGCCACGCCCGACCAGGCGGCCGACGTGCACGCCGACCTCGTACGGCGGGCCGAGGCGCCGCTGCGGGCGCTGGGGCTCCCGTACCGGGTGGTCGACCTGTGCGCCGGCGACCTCGGCGCGTCGGCCGCCCGGACGTTCGACCTCGAGGTCTACGCCCCCGGGTGCGACCTGTGGCTGGAGGTGTCGTCGGTGTCGTGGTTCGGCGACTACCAGGCCCGGCGGGCCAACGTGCGCTACCGCCCCGCAGGCGGCGGTGGCACGGCCCACGTGCACACCCTCAACGGGTCGGCCCTGGCCGTCCCCCGGGTGTGGGCGGCGGTGGTCGAGACCTACCGCCGCCCCGACGGCACGGTGGCCGTGCCCGAGATCCTCCAGCCCTACCTGCGCGGACAGTCCGTCATCGGCCCGCGGTGAGCGCGCTCAGGGCCTCTTCAGGCCGAAGGTGTAGCTCCCGGATCCGCTGTAGGACTCCACCCGCCACGTGTAGTAGCCGGCGGTGCCGTTGTAGGCGATGTCCTCGGCCGACCCCGTCTTGATCCCCTGGGCGACCGTCACCCAGGTGCTGCCGTTCCACCGCAGCAAGTAGAGGTCGAAGTCGGCGCCCGACGGTCCCCGCAGGCACCCGGTGTGCGTACCGGCGTTGGCGTAGTAGTAGCTCCCGTTGGGCTGGTAGGCGCCCGCGCCGGTGCCGGGCAGCGAGCCGGTGTACGACTCGGGCAGCGAGCAGCCGGTGGTCGTCGGCGGGGCGGTGGCGCCGAACAGCGAGTACAGCAGCCGGTTGGGCGAACCCGCACCCGCACCGGACACCGCGTTGGTGGTCGTGCTGTCGACGATGGCGTTGCGGACCGTCGCCGGGGTGGCCGCCGGCGCCCCCTGCAGGTACAGGGCGGCCACGCCGGCGGCGTGCGGGGTCGCCATGGACGTCCCGCTCATGATGGCGAGGGCGGTGTCGCCCGTGTGGTA
Organism: Acidimicrobiales bacterium; assembly: GCA_036260255.1. Taxonomy (GTDB): domain Bacteria; phylum Actinomycetota; class Acidimicrobiia; order Acidimicrobiales; family AC-14; genus DASZJY01. Next base: position 26,904 of record DATAAF010000068.1, read on the forward strand.
CGCCGAGGTGATCGACGACCCGGGGGCGAACAGGTCGAGACACGTCCCGTAGTTGGAGAACGACGACCGGGTGTCGGACGACGTGGTGGCTCCCACGGTGACGGCGTCGGGGACCCGGGCGGGCGACACGCCGCAGGCGTCGGCGTTCTCGTTCCCGGCGGCCACCGCGAACGTCACCCCGTCGTAGATGGAGTTGCTCACGGCGGTGTCGAGGGCGCGCGACGCCGGGCCCCCCAGGCTGAGGTTGGCCACCGCCGGCTGCCCGGCGGCGTGGTCGGCGGTCACCCAGTCGATGCCGGCGATGACCCCCGAGTTGGTCCCCGCCCCGGTGCAGTCGAGCACCCGCACGGGCACCAGCGAGACCTGCTTGGCCACACCCGACGTGGCGCCGCCGACGGTGCCGGCCACGTGGGTGCCGTGACCCTGGCAGTCCTGCACGCCTCGCCCGTCGGCCACCGCGGTGTACCCGCCGCCGGCCCGGCCGCCGAACTCGACATGGGTCGTGCGGATGCCCGTGTCGACGATGTAGGCCTTCACCCCGGCGCCTGTCGCGTTGTAGGTGTACGCCTGTCCGAGGGGCAGGGCGCGCTGGTCTATGCGGTCGAGGCCCCACGTGGCGCCGGCCTGCGTATCGGTGGCGGTGACGACGGCGTCCTGCTCGATGAAGTCGACCCGGGGGTTGCGGCGGAGGCCGTCCAGCGCCTGCGCCGGGAGGGAGGCGGCGAAGCCCCTGAGGGCGTGCTGGTAGTCGTGGTGCACCTGGGCGCCCCTGCCGCGGGCCTCGTCGCGCGCGGCGCGCACGTCGGCGGGTGACGCGCCTTTGCGGAACACGACGATGTAGCGGCCGGCGACCGGCCGTCCCCGATCGACGCCCACCACGGCGGGGGAGTTGCCCCGGTCACGGGGCGGGGCCGGCGGTTCCTGGGAGGCGGCGCTCTGGGCGCCGGCGGCGCCGGCGGTTCCGACCACCAGCACCAGGCCGGCCAGCCCGGCGGCGATGCGACGCACTTGTCGAGTTGCTGCGGACATGCGGCTCCTTGGTCGAGGAACTTGTACGATTCGGGAAACTCGTCCGATTCGTCAGGTGGTCCCTCCCCGGGCCATCGGGGGAGGAACCGTGACATCGGTCTCAGCCGAGGGCGCCGCTCGGCCTTCTGGTTTCTCAACACTTCTGTTGCTGTTATCCTCCCGGCGGCGGCGTCGAACGGCGTGACATCGGTCTCATTGCGGCCCGCCGGCGTCCCGAGCGACGGGTACCTTCGGGCCATGACCAGGGCCCAGACCGTCTTCGTCGTCGCCCTGTCCGTCGTCGCCCTGCTCATCGGGGCCTTCGCCGTCTACGTGGCGTCGTCCACCATGTGGGCGGACCGGTGGTACGGGCGGCGACCGCGCCGCCGGTGACCACCCGCAGGCGCCCTTACCGGGGCAAGTCGGGCCAGTGGGCCTTCGTAGGCCACCGGGTCAGCGGGTTCCTCATCTTCTTCTTCTTGCTGCTCCACATCGTCGACGTCTCGCTGGTGCGCTGGCCCGCCCTCTACGACGACGTGCACGCCGTCTACGGCAACGCTGTCTTGCGGGTGTTCGAGGTGGGGCTGCTCTTCGCCCTGCTCTTCCACGCGCTGAACGGGCTGCGCATCGTCGCCGTCGACTTCTTCCCGGGCGCCGTCGCCAACGAGCGCCGTCTGCTCACCGCCGCCGTCGTGCTGACCCTGGCCATGGGCGTGCCAGGGGCCTGGGTGATCATGAAGCCCTTCGTGGAGGGCTGGTTGTGAGCGAGCGCGGCGAGCGGGGCCGCCGGCACCTGCCTCTCGCGCGCCGTTCGCAGGCGCCGGCGGTCCCTCTTCGCGAGCGGCGCGCAGCTCACCGGGCGGGATCGTGAGTGCCGTCCGGACGGACGAGGCGCCCGACCGAGCTGCGGCGCCGGCGGGCCGTCGGCACGGCCGCAGTTTCGAGACGTGGTCGTGGTTCTTCATGCGCCTGTCGGGGCTGGCGCTGGTGTTCCTCGCCCTCGTCCACTTCGCGATCACCCACATCCTCAACGACGTCGTCGAGACGGACCACGACTTCGTCGCCCGCCGTTGGGACAACCCCCTGTGGCGGCTCTTCGACTGGTCGCTGCTCGCCCTCGCCCTACTGCACGGGCTGAACGGGCTGCGCTGGATCGTCGACGACTACGTGCGCCGCCCCCGCCTGCGAGCGGCGACCAACGCCACGCTCTACGTGCTGTCGGCGGCCCTTTTCGGGTGGGGCACCTTCACGATCGTGGCGTTCTGACCGCGGCGCGAGGTCACCCTTCTCCCTCCAGCGCACGGAGGATCAGCCACCACGACGCCAGCCCGTGCTCGCACCAACGGTCCGGCGCCACGAGGCACTCGTCGGGACACCGGCAGACGCCGTCGGCCAGCCAGTCGGCGAGCGTCTCCTCGTCGGGCGGCGCCCAGCCGCTGTTGACCTCGAACCAGTCGTGGGCGTTGCGCACGGCGTCGGCCGTGCTGTGGACGACGTGCTGGTCAGCCACGTGCCCACGGCTGGTTGCCGTAGCGGTCGAGGTGGACCACCTCGGCCACCGGCTTGCGGGAGGTCGGCCCGTAGCGGCCCCGCGGCCACCCCAGGGGGACGACGCAGCACGGCGTCACCGACCGCGGCAGCCCGAGAATCCGCCGGGCGGTGGCGGTGCTCCACAGCGGGAGGGTGACCAACCCGGCCCCCAGCCCGACGGCGCGCGCCCCGAGGAGGAGGTTCTGCACGGCGGGGTAGATGGACCCGTAGAACGACGATCGGGCGACCGGCGCCAGCCGGGACAGCGGCAATGGACCGCCGCGCAGGCAGGCCACCACGACCACCGGGACCTCGGCGAAGTGGTCGACCTGCCACTCCACCGCGTCGAGGATGCGCTCCGACCGCTCGTCCCCCCGTCGGGCGACGACCCACCGGGCGAGGCGGCCGTAGACGCTCCAGACCCGGCGGTACTGACGGGCGAGCTGTCGCTTCACCACCGCGTCCTTCACGACGACGAACTGCCAGCTCTGCACGTTCGAGCCGGTCGGCGCCCTGGTCGCCAGCTCGAGGCAGCGGAGCACGATGGCGTCGTCCACCGGGTCGGGGAGCAGCCGTCGCACCGCCCGCTGGGTCTCCATCGCCTCCCGGAGCGGCATGTCGAGGCGAGCCTCGACGTCCGCGAGCGTGGGGCCGGAGGCCGGACTCCGGTCGGGCGGCGTCACCCCTGAACCCTACGACGGGCCGTGGCCGTCGTTTACGGGATCGTTATCCCCGTTCGTGTAGAGGTCCCACAGAACTCCGGAAGAAAGGAGCAGATCGGTGACCCCGAACCACTTCGTCTACAGGTTGATCCCGCCTCGCCCCACCTTTGCCGGCGACATGAACGAAGCCGAGATGGCGATCATGGCCGAGCACGCCGAGTACTGGACCGAGCTCTTCGACAAGGGGCGTGTCGTCGTCTTCGGCGTCGTCTTGGAGCCTGCCGGCTCCTGGGGCCTCGCCGTGGTGGAGGCCGAATCCGAGGAGGACGTCCGTGCCCTCGCCCTGGCCGACCCCGCGGTCAGGAGCGGGACCTGCACGTTCGAGATCGGCACGCTGCCCGATCCCGCCGTCCGGCCTGCGCCGACGGCGGTGTGAGGGACCGCCACGACGCGCCGGAGCGCGCAGGGGGCTGGTGAACCCCTGCGCGCCTGGCGCGGGCGGTGAGTACTAGGCGACCGAGACGTTGCCGCCGGTGTCGGCGCACATCGAGAGGGTGATCTCCTCGCCGACGCCGCTCACCGTCGTGTCCCGGGTGAGGGTGTCGTTCCAGTCGAGCGGGGGAAGCCCGTCGACCAGGACGTGGGCGTGGGTCGTGGCGGTGACGGTGCCCTTGACCCCCGGTGCGACCTTCAGGTGGACCGTGGTGCACACCTTGCTGGCGTCCGTGCCGTACAGCAGCCCGGATACGAGGCCGTCGACGGACACGTCGTTGGTCGTCCAGACCCGGATGCTCGTCGGCGAGGCCACGTCGAGCGACCAGCACAGCTCGACGGAGGCGTCGGCGGCCGCCCCGACCTGGACGTGCCTCGGGCCGGTGGTCTGGCTGGAGAAGGCGAACCCGTAGGAGGCCTGGCGGGCCATGGCTGCCGAACGGCAGTCCTCGACGTGAACCAGCGGGGTGGGGCCGAGGTTGACGCCGATGCTCAGCGCGGCGGCCGGCAGCGCCCCCGCCACGACCGCCGCCAGCGCTCCGGTGACGATCCCGCCCAACCGCCTCATTGACAAGATGCTCATGTGCCGTGTGGTCCTTTCGTGCTCGTCGACGCCGCCGGGCCCCGTGGGCACGGGGCCGGGCGACCTATCGGGACTGACGTCCCCGGGCGAGTGAGCGGCTGGCGGAGGCCTCGCTCGGGGCGCCAGAGCGAGCGTCGGCACGAACACCCGAGGGCTTGAGCGGCCCCGCTCAGACCGAGCGCAGGGCGTCGGTGGGAGCGAGCCGGGCGGCCCGCACCGCCGGGTACAGGCCGGCGACGGCGCCGATGAGCAGCGCCGCCACCACCGCGCCGACGATGCTCACCGGCGGCACGACGATCGTCCACGATCGGCTGGCGGCGTAGGCCACCGTCACGATCGCACCCAACGCCGCGCCGGCCAGGCCGCCCAGGCCCGAGAGGAGCAGCGACTCGGTGAGGAACTGGGCCCGGACCTGGCCCCGCGTGGCGCCCAGCGCCCGCCGCAGGCCGATCTCCGAGCGGCGCTCGAGCACCGAGATCACCATGACGTTGGCGATTCCGACGCCGCCCACCAACAGGGCCACGCCCCCCAGCCCGAGGAACAGGGCGTTG
>DATAAF010000069.1:0-10803 GCA_036260255.1 Acidimicrobiales bacterium
AGGCGCCCCCCGCCCAGGCGCCCCCCGCCGCCCAAGCGGTGTCGCCGCCCCCGGCGCCCCCGACGCCCCCCGCCGGCTCCGCCGAGACACCGGAGACGCCGGAGACCGCCGTCCCCGAGGGGGAGCCGGCGATCCTGCCGAACACACCTCCCGCTCCGGCCGCCGGCGACGCCGCGCCAGGGCCGTCCCCGGCCGCCGCCGAGCCGCCCCCCGCCCCCGGGGGCCCCGCCGCCACCGAGGAGGCCTGATGGCCGAGTTCACCGCCAAGGACGTGCAGCGGTTGCGCCAGGCCAGCGGCGTCGGGATGATGGACGCCAAGCGCGCCCTGCAGGAGAACGACGGCGACTACGAGGCCGCCACCCGGTGGCTCCGCGAGAAGGGCCTGGCCAAGGCGGGGGAGCGGGGCGACCGGGTGAGCGCCCAGGGCGCGGTGGCGATCAGCGACCAGGGCCGCACGGCGGCGATCGTCGCCCTGCTGTGCGAGACCGACTTCGTCGCCAAGTCGCCGGAGTTCACCGCGCTGGTGGACGACCTGGCCAAGCTGGTGGCCGCCCAGGGCGAGGACGCGGTGGCCGAGCGCCAGGACGACCTCGACAGCCTCCGCATCACCCTCAAGGAGAACATCCAGCTGGGCACCGTCCGCCGGTTCGAGGCGGCCGAGGGTGCCGTGCTCGACGCCTACCTCCACGTGCAGAACGGCCGGGGCGTGAACGGCGTGCTGGTCGAGCTGCAGGGCGGCGACAAGGCCCTCGCCCACGAGCTCGTCCTGCACATCGCGTCCCAGCGGCCGCAGTGGCTCTCGCGCGACGACGTGCCGCCCGAGCGGGTCGCCGAGGAGCGCCAGGTGCTCGAGAACCTCACGCGCAACGAAGGCAAGCCCGAGCAGGCGATCCCCAAGATCGTCGAGGGCCGCCTCAACGGGTTCTTCAAGGAGCACTGCCTGCTCGAGCAGGGGTGGGTCAAGGACACCAAGCAGACGATCTCCCAACTCCTCGGCGGCGCCACCGTCACCCGCTTCGCCCAGGTGGAGATCGGGCGATGACCGCTGGCGGCTAGGCCGGGCATGAGCGAGCTGGAGGCGACCACCGGTCCAAAGCGCTGGGGACGGGTCGTCCTCAAGCTCTCCGGCGAGGCGTTCGCCGACGCCGCCATCGGCTACGGCATCGACGGCCGGGTCGTGGCGCGCCTCGCCGCCGAGGTGTCCGAGGTGCGCCGCGACCTCGGCACCGAGATCGCCATCGTCGTCGGCGGCGGCAACATCTGGCGGGGCATGGCGGGGGCGGGGGCGGGCATGGACCGGGCCCAGGCCGACACCATGGGCATGCTGGCCACGGTGATCAACGGCCTGGCCCTGCAGGACGCCCTCGAGAAGCTGGGCGAGCCCACCCGGGTGATGACGGCGATCCAGATGGCCCAGGTGGCCGAGCCCTACATCCGCCGCCGGGCCCAGCGCCACCTCGAGAGCGGCCGCATCGTCATCATGGCGGGGGGGACGGGAAACCCCTACTTCACCACCGACACGACCGCCGCCCTGCGGGCGGCCGAGATCGGCGCCGAGGCGATCCTCAAGGGCACCCACTCGGGCGTGGACGGCGTCTACAGCGACGACCCCCGCGTCAACCCCGATGCCACCAAGTACCGCGAGGTCCACTACATCGAGGTGCTCAACCGCGGCCTCAAGGTGATGGACTCCACCGCCATCACGTTCTGCATGGACAACAAGCTGCCGATCGTCGTGTTCGACGTGATGAAGCCCGGGAACATCCGTCGCGCCCTCGAAGGAGAGGCGATAGGTACGCTGGTCACATGACCGCCGGGTGCAGGCGATGATCGAGGACACCCTCCTCGAGGCCGCCGACAAGATGGGAAAGGCGGTGACCCACACCCAGTCGGAGTTCGCCGCCATCCGCACGGGCCGGGCCACCCCCGCCCTCGTCGAGCGACTGAAGGTCGAGTACTACGGCACCGAGGTGCCCTTGCAGCAGCTGGCGGGGTTCTCCGTCCCCGAGGCGCGGCTCCTCGTGATCCAGCCCTACGACAAGAGCGCGATCAAGGCCATCGAGCGGGCCATCCAGCACTCCGACCTTGGCATCACGCCGTCGAACGACGGCCAGGTCGTCCGCCTCGTCTTCCCGGAGCTCACGTCCGAGCGCCGCAAGGAGCTGGTCAAGGTCGTCCGCCACAAGGCGGAGGACGGCCGGGTGGCGATCAGGAACGTGCGCCGCGGCGCCCGCCACCAGCTCGAGGCACTCGAGCGCGACGGGGAGATCTCCACCGACGAGCTCGACCGGGCCGAGAAGGAGCTGGAGAAGCTCACCCACGACCAGGTCGCCGAGATCGACCGCATGCTGGCCCGCAAGGAGCAGGAGCTGCTGGAAGTCTGAGGACAGGTGGCCGGGCCCGCCCCGGCCGCACGGAGACCCGAGAGGAGGGAATGCGCGTGGACGACCGTCACACCGACGATCCAACCGACAGGGTCGACCTCCCCGACGCTCGGGGCGACCCGGAGGCGGCAGACGCCCAGTGGGGGGCGGCGGGCGCCCGCCGCGGCCCCCGCCAGCCCGCCGAGGGCGTCCGCATCATCGGTGCCGAGGAGGCCGCCGCCGCCATCGAGGCGGGCGAGGTCGCGGGCCGCTACCCCGACGACGTGCCTCGCTTCGGCGACGTGCCGCAGCCGCCGCCCGAGCCCCGGCCCTCGCTCCGCTTCCCGGGCGCCGATCCGGCGGCGGTGTCGAAGCCCGCGCCGGTGCCGCCGCCGGCACCCCCGCCGCCCGCCGCCGCGTCCCGACCAGCGCCGCCATCGCAACCCCCGCCCCGCGAGCCGTCGGGCTTCTGGGGCGCCGACCCGGCGGGCACGCCCGAGGTGCGCCCCGCGTCACCCCGTCGGCCCATCCCCGACGGCTACGCTGCTCTGGCGATGGACCGCGAGGGGCCCGACGCGCCGGGCCAGGAGCCGGAGCCCCGGGGGTTCTGGGACGAGCCCGCCGGCCGTTCCCGGCAGCGTGACGAGGGGCTGTTCGGGGCGGAGGACGCCCCCCGGCCTCGGCCCGCCCCGCCGCCTCCTCCGCCGGCGGGGCTGCCCCACTGGACCGAGCCCCCCAGCGGCGAGACGCCCCGCATCCTCCCCGACAGCGAGCCGCCGCCCGAGGTCGACGACGACCTGAAGGCGTGGTCGGCCCTGTCCACCGGGCCCCGGTGGCGCGACCAGCCCACCGACTGGGACGAAGCCGACTTCCACGAGGACATCCTCGACGACCCCGGGACGCGGATGGGCGCTCTCGGAGCCGCCGGTGCCGACGACGAGGAAGAAGAGGACGACGTCTCCTTCGGCGACCGCGTGGCGCGCAAGGCGCCCATCGCGGTCGGCAGCCGCGTCCCACCCCGGCCCTCGACTCCGTCGCCGCCGTCCCGCCGGCGACGGCCGCCCCAAGCGCCGTCCGAGGAGGACGACGGCTCGGACACGGGCGCCCCCTCGGCGTCGCGGGACATGACCACATCGATCATCACCGGCGCGGTCGCCCTGGCCGTCGTCGTGGTGGCCGCCGCCATCGGCCCGGGCGGCCTCGTCTTCCTGACGGGCGTCGTCCTCGTCGTCGCCGTGGGCGAGCTCTACCAGGCGCTGCGGTCGCGGGGCTACCACCCCGCCACCCTCCTGGGCATGGCGGGCACCGCCTCGCTGAGCTGGGGCATCTACTGGCGCGGGGGCGAGGCGCTGCCCCTCGTGCTCGCCCTCTTCATGGTGTTCTGCCTGCTGTGGTACCTGGCGGGGGTGGTGCGGGCCCGGCCGGTGGTGAGCATCGCCGTCACCGCCCTGGGCTTCTTCTACGTGGGCTTCCTGGGGTCGTTCGCCGCCGTGGTCCTCAAGCTGTACGGCGACGACGGCGTCGGCATCCTGGTGGGAGCGGTGATCGCCACCGCCGCCTACGACGCCGGCGCCTTCTTCGCCGGGCGCTGGGCGGGCCGCACGCCGCTGGCCCCCGACATCAGCCCCGGCAAGACCGTCGAGGGGGCGATCGGCGCCACCTTCGCCACCATCGTCGTGTGCCTGGCCGTGGTGGGCCAGATCGGGCCCTGGGACGGAGGCGACGCGTTCCTCCTCGCCATCGTCGTCTCGGTGGTCGCCCCCCTGGGCGACCTGTGCGAGTCGATGCTCAAGCGGGACCTCGGCGTCAAGGACATGGGCTCGATCCTCCCGGGCCATGGCGGGCTGCTCGACCGCATCGACGCCCTGCTCTTCGTGGTGCCCGCGACCTACTACCTCGCCCGGATCCTCGACCTGACGATCAGCTAGCCAGGCCGCGCGAGGTGCGAGCCCCGGACCGGTGAGCGAGGCGACACCTGTTTCCGGCCGGCCGCAGGAGCCGCCGGAGGCGGCCTCACCGGATGGCCCCGCGCCGGCTGCTAGCCGGCATCCCGGGCAGAGGCCGGGAGGGGGGCCTGCCCCCCTCCCGAGGACTGTCAGCCTGGTCGGCTCCACGGGGTCGATCGGCACCCAGGCGGTCGAGGTCATCTCCGCCGAGCCCGGGCGCTACCGGGTCGTGGCCCTGGGCGCGGCCCGCTCGGTCGAGCAGCTCGCCGACCAGGCGGGGCGGCTGCGGCCCGAGCGGGTGGCGCTGGCCGACGCCTCCGGGGCCGACGAGCTGGCGGCCCGGGTGCCGCCCGGCACCGAGGTCCTGGTCGGGCCGGAGGCGCTGGCGGCGGTGGCTACGGGCGCCGACGTGGTGCTCAACGCGGTCGTCGGCTTCGCCGGCCTGCCGGTGACGCTGGCCGCCCTGCACGCCGGGGCCCGCCTGGCCCTGGCCAACAAGGAGTCGTTGATCGCCGCCGGGCCGGTGGTGGCGGACGCCCGGGCCACGCCCGGATCGGAGATCGTCCCGGTCGACTCGGAGCACTGTGCCGTGCACCAGTGCCTGCGGGCGGGCGGCGCCGAGCGCCTGGCGCGCATCGTGCTGACCGCCAGCGGCGGCCCCTTCCGGGGCCGGTCGGCGGCGGAGCTGGCCACGGTCACCCTCGCGGACGCCCTCGCCCACCCGACCTGGAACATGGGGCCCAAGGTCACCATCGACTCGTCGACGCTCATGAACAAGGGCCTCGAGGTCATCGAGGCCCACGAGCTGTTCGGGGTCGACTACGACCGCATCGACGTGGTCGTCCATCCTCAATCGATCGTGCACTCGATGGTGGAGTTCACCGACGGCGCCACCGTGGCCCAGCTGTCCTGTCCGGACATGCGCCTCCCCATCGGCTACGCCCTCGCCTATCCCGACCGCAGCACCGTGCCGTTCGGCTCGGTGGACTGGTCGAGTGTCACCCGGCTGGACTTCGAGCCTCCCGACCGGGCGGCGTTCCCCTGCCTCGAGCTGGCGTACGAGGCGGGGCGGGCCGGTGGGACGGCGCCCACGTGGCTCAACGCCGCCAACGAGGTGGCCGTGGCCGCGTTCGAAAAAGGGCTCATCCCGTGGACCGGCATCGCCGACGTCATCAAGGACACGCTGGCGGGCCATGATGGAACACGGCCCGACAGCGTCGACGTTGTGATGGAGGCCGACCGCCGGGCCCGCCGACGGGCGTGGGAAGCAGTCGAACGCACGAAGACCTGAACCGGGAGAGGGGGGCCTGCCGGGAGTGGCGGGTGTGCCCGCCGGGAAGGACACACGGAAGGTGACCCAGACGCACGAGACGCCCCCGGCCGACCCCCCGGCCACCGGCCACACCGAGACGGCCCACCGGGACGAGGGCTGGAGGAAGCTGGTACCGCTCCTGGCGGCCGTCGCCCTGGCCTTCGTCCTCTCGGTGACCACCGGCTCGCTCCCGGTCTTCGTGTTCGTGGTGGCGGTGGTGGCCATGATCATGATCCACGAGGCCGGCCACTTCCTCACCGCCAAGTGGTCGGGCATGAAGGTCACCGAGTTCTTCCTCGGCTTCGGTCCCCGTCTGTGGTCGGTCCGCCGGGGCGAGACGGAGTACGGCGTCAAGGCCATCCCCGCCGGCGGCTACGTGAAGATCGTCGGGATGAGCAACCTCGAGCGGAGCGTCGATCCCGCCGACGAGCCCCGCACCTACCGCCAGCAGTCGTACGCCCGCCGGCTCCTCGTGGTGTCGGCCGGCATCGTCACCCACTTCGTCACCGCCTTCCTGATCCTCATGCTGCTCTGGACGGTGGTCGGCGTTCCTCGCTACGACAAGCCGCTCCTCACCGTCGAGCAGCTGAGCCGCCTGCAGACGGGCGAGAGCCCCGCCCGCGACGCCGGATTGCGGGTGGGCGACCGCATCGTCTCCTACGACGGCATCGCCGTCGAGGACGACGCCGACGTCCCCGGCTACATCCGGGCGCGCGCCGGCCAGGCGATCACGTTCGTCGTCGAGCGCGACGGCCGGCGGGAGACCCTCGTGGTGACGCCCGCGGCCGTCAGCCGCGAAGGCCAGAGCATCGGCTACATCGGCGTCGGGCTGGGCCCGGAGGTCGAGACCGTGAACCCGGCGGTGGGCATGGCCCGGGCCGGGCGGGACGTCGGCGAGCTCACGTGGGGCTCCGTCCGCGCCCTTGGCGCGTTCTTCGCCCCGAGCTCGCTGCGCAACTACGCCGACCTGGTCACCGGGAAGCCCGCCGAGGACGAGTCAGCCGAGGAGGCCCGCCCGCTTTCGATCGTCGGCGTCGTGCGCATCGCCGGGCAGGCGGCCGAGACCGGCATCTTCAACGTGCTGAACCTGTTCGCGGTCCTGAGTGTCTTCATCGGGGTGCTGAACCTGGTGCCCCTCCTGCCCTTCGACGGCGGCCACATCGCCATCGCCACCTACGAGCGCATCCGGTCGCGCCGGGGCCGGCGGTACCATGCCGACGTCGGCAAGATGATGCCGGTCGCCGCCGCCGTGCTGGCCGTCTTCATCGTCCTCGGGGTCACCTCGATCTGGCTCGACATCTTCTCGCCGTCCGACAACCCCTTCCAGTGAGCATCTTGCGCTTCCCCCGCCGGCCGACCCGCCAGATCCACGTGGGGCCCGTCGCCGTGGGCGGGGGAGCGCCGGTCACCGTGCAGTCGATGACCGTCACCCGCACCGCGGACGTCGACGCCACGCTGGCGCAGATCTACGCCCTCGCCGGGGCGGGGGCCGACATCGTCCGCTGCACGTGCAACGAGCCCGAGGCAGCCGAGGGCCTGGCCCGCATCGTCCCCCGGTCGCCCGTGCCCGTCGTCGCCGACATCCACTTCCAGTACCGCCTCGCCCTCGCCGCCCTGGAGGCGGGCGTCCACTGCCTGCGCCTCAACCCGGGGAACATCCGCAAGCCCGAGCACGTGAAGGCGGTGGCCGCCGAGGCCAAGGACCGGGGCGTCCCCATCCGCATCGGGGTCAACGCCGGCTCCCTCGACCCCGACATCGCGGCGCGCCACGGCGGCGTCACCCCCGAGGCCCTCGTCGAGTCGGCCCAGCGGGAGCTCGGCTACCTGGCCGAGGTAGACTTCGACGACGTCAAGATCTCGGTCAAGTCCTCCGACGTCGGCCTGATGATCGAGGCCTATCGCCGCCTCGCCGAGGTCACCGACCACCCGCTGCACCTGGGCGTCACCGAGGCGGGCCCGCCGCCGCACGGGCTGATCAAGGCCACCGCCGGCATCGCGACCCTCCTCGCCGAGGGGATCGGGGACACCATCCGCTACTCGCTCACCGCCGACCCGGTGGAGGAGGCCCGCGCTGGGCGCCAGCTCCTGGAGGCGCTGGGGCTGCGGGAGCGGCGGGGGCTCGACCTGATCGCCTGCCCGTCGTGCGGACGGGCGGAGGTCGACGTCATCGCGGTGGCCGCCGAGGCCCAGGCCGCGCTGGAGCAGCGCAACCTGCCCTTGCAGGTGGCGGTGATGGGCTGCGTGGTGAACGGGCCGGGCGAGGCCCGCAGCGCCGACCTGGGCATCGCCGCCGGCCGGGGGAAGGGCCACCTGTTCGTGCGCGGGCAGGTCGTGCGGGTGGTCCCCGAGGCGGAGATGGTCGCCGCCCTGGTGGAGGAGGCCGAGCGCCTGGCGGCCGAGGGGTTCGAGGCGCGCCTGGCGGCGGCCGACGCCGGCGCCGCCCAGGAGGCGGAGCGCACGCGCCGGGAGCTGCTCGACCTGCAGGGCCACGACCCCAACGCCGTCGAGCAGACCGTCGAGCTCATCCACAAGGAGTTGGACGGGCACTGAACCCTCGCCCGCGCGGGCGGGGCCGGTATACTCGATTCGCTCTACCGTTCGAACGAGGTTGGTGCCAAGCGTGGGCGGTGTGCCCACGCTTTTGTATGCCGGCGAGAGAGGGGAGGTGGTCGGCGTGAACGTCAGCGAACGCGTGCGGGCCATCGTGGAAGCGCCCCTCGCCGCCTCCGGGCTGGAGCTCGTCGACGTCGAGCACCGGGCGTCGGTGCTGCGGATCACCGTCGACCGCCCCGGCGGCGTAGACCTCGACACCATCAGCGCCGCCTCCACGGTGGTCTCGGCCGAGCTCGACCGCCACGACGTCGTCCCCGGCCGCTACGTCCTCGAGGTGTCGAGCCCCGGCGTCGAGCGCACCCTGCGCACGCCCGACCACTTCCGCCGCTTCGTGGGCACCACCGTCGCCGTCCGCACCTGTCCGGGGGTCGACGGCGACCGCCGGGCGCAGGGCGTGCTGGAGGTGGCGGACGACGACGGCATCGTCGTGGGCGGCCGGCGCATCGCCTACGCCGACGTCGATCGCGCCCGCACCGTGTTCGAGTGGGGCAAGGCCACGGCCAAGCCGCGACCGAAGGCTCGGAGGGCGTCGTGACGAACGCCAACTTCGAGCTCATGGAGGCCCTCCAGGTCATCGAGCGGGAGAAGGGGGTGTCCATCGACACCCTCCTCGAGGCGCTGGCAAATGCCCTGGTCTCCGCCTACAAGCGAATGCCCGAGGCGGCCGAGGAGGCGTTCGTCACCATCGACCCGGACAGCGGGGAGATGCACGTCTACGCCCAGGAGCTCGACGAGGACGGCAACGTCGTCCGGGAGTGGGAGGACACGCCGGAGGACTTCGGCCGCATCGCCGCCCAGACGGCCAAGCAGGTGATCATGCAGCGGATCCGCGAGGCCGAGCGGGAGATGAAGTACGAGGACTACGCCGGGCGTGAGGGCGAGATCGTCACGGGCATCATCCAGCAGAACGACCAGCGGTACACGCTGCTCGACCTGGGCCGGGTCGAGGCGCTCCTCCCCCAGGCCGAGCAGGTCCCCTACGAGCGTTACGACCACGGGGCCCGCCTCAAGGCCTACATCGTCGAGGTGCGCAAGACGAGCAAGGGCCCCCAGATCGTCGTGAGCCGCACCCACCCCGGCCTGGTGATGCGCCTGTTCCAGCTCGAGGTGCCGGAGATCAGCGACGGCGTCGTCGAGCTCAAGGCCGTCGCCCGCGAGCCCGGGCACCGCACGAAGATCGCGGTGTGGTCCAACGACAGCAACGTGGACCCCGTCGGCGCCTGCGTGGGCGCCCGTGGAGCGCGCGTGCGCATGGTCGTGAACGAGCTCCGCGGAGAGAAGGTCGACATCGTGCCGTTCTCCGAGGATCCCCAGGAGTTCGTCATGAAGGCGCTGTCGCCGGCGCGGGTCAGCCAGGTGCGCATCGACGAGGAGACGGGCACCGCCGAGGTGATCGTCCCCGACTACCAGCTGTCCCTCGCCATCGGGAAGGAAGGGCAGAACGCCCGCCTGGCCGCGCGCCTCACCGGATGGCGCGTCGACATCAAGAGCGAGTCGCAGCTCGCCGAGGAGGAAGCCGGCTACGGCGGCGAGGAGTGGGCCCAGGGGGAGTGGGTCACCGGCGACTCGGGCGAGATGGTGTGGCGGCCGGCCGAGGGCGGCGAGGAGGTCTCGGCCGACCAGTGGTCGGCGCAGGGCGCCGCTCAGAAGGACGAGCCGGTCGCCGTCGACGCGTCGGCCACCGGCACGGACACGGCGGTGGGGGAGCCCGCCGCCCCGCTGACCACGGAGGAGGAGACCACGGCATAGCCCCCAGGCGCACGTGCATCGGCTGCCGGCGGGTGGCTCCGCCCGACGAGCTGGTGCGGGTGGTCGCCCGTCCCGGCGGCGGGCTGGCCGAGGGCCGGGCCCTCCCCGGGCGGGGGGCGTGGCTGTGTGCCGGGTCGACGTCGTGCGTGGACGCCGCGGCACGCCGACGGGCCTTCTCCCGGGCCCTGCGGGCGGAGGTCAAGCCCGAGGCGGTGGCGTGGCTGCGTTCGGTCGTCGCCAACCGTGGGAGGATGGAAGAGGGGGGGCCCGCCGGAGCTTGACGGCGGCTGGGTTTCCGGGCCCCCACCGAGTAGAGAACAGCGAGGATCTCACACACATTGGCAGCGAGGATTCGGCTCTACGAGCTGGCACGAGAGCTCGGGCTCACGAACAAGGAGACGCTGGACTTGGCCCTGTCCCTCGGGATCGGGGTCAAGAGCCACTCCTCCAGCATCGAGGACGCCCAGGCCGATCGCGTCCGCCGCAAGGCCGAGCGTGAGGGGCTGAAGCGGGAGGTCCCGCCCGAGGAGCCCAAGGTCGCCGTCCGGGCAGGTGGTCAGGCGGGCGCGGCCGCCGGCGCCCCCGCGCCCCCGGCGCCGGCGGCGCCCGAGCCGGTCCGGCCCGACGGGGCCGGTGCCGGCCCGTCCCCGGTGCGGCCGCCCGAGGCGCCCCACCGCCTCGTCACCAGCCGCCCGGCCCCCGAGGAGGCCGACGCCGGCCTGGCGCGCCCCGCCGCCGCGGCGCCGCCGACCCCGGCCGCCCCGCCGACTCCGGCCGCCCCGCCGACCCCGGCCCCCGCCGCTCGTCGCCCGATCCCGCC
>DATAAF010000070.1:0-8605 GCA_036260255.1 Acidimicrobiales bacterium
CGACGCCGTCAGCCGGTTCGGCGACCTGGCGGGCGAGCTGCGGGTCGACGACCTCCGCCAGGCGGGGTGGGAGGTCGACGGCCCTCGCAAGGAGGACGACGGGCTCACGTGGGTGCGGGCGTCCCGCTCGTTCGCCGGCGCCGACGAGGCCAACACCTTCCTCGCTCAGCTGAGCGGGCCGGACGGCCCTTTCCGAGACCTCCGGCTGACCCGCTCGCGGTCGCTGCTGCGCTCGACCACCCGGCTTACCGGCACCGTCGATCTCTCCGCCGGCCTGGCCGCCTTCGCCGACCCCGACCTCGCGGCGCGCGTGGGCGACAACCTCCCGCTCGACCTCGACCGGCTGCGCGAGGAGCTCGGCCCCGACGCCGACCAGGAGCTGCAGCTCGCGTTCCAGGCCGGGCTCCCCGGCGACGTCCGCGCCAACGCCCCCCAGGAGCAAGGGCGGGCGGTGTGGCAGCCGGCGCTCGGCCAGCGGCTCCAAATCGAGGCGTCTTCGGAGGCGCTGGCCCTGTTGCCGCTCGTCCCCGTCGCCGCCGCCGCGCTCCTCGTCGTGGTCCTGGGCGCCGCCTTCCTCGTCTGGCGCCGCCGCCGGGCCTGACCCCGCTTTCCCGAACCGGCGGTGGTTTCTGTCGCTGGGGCGGACGTTTTCACCGCCGGTTCGCTGGGGGGGGGCGGGCGGTTAAATGTCGTACCCCCTCGGTATCTTCCGACCCATGGCCAATCTGCGAACGGTCCACCGGTGCCAGGAGTGCGGGGCGTCGGCGCCGCGGTGGGCGGGGCGCTGTTCGGGGGGCGGGTCGTGGAACACCCTCGTCGAGGAGGTCGACAGCCAGGCGCTCCCGGGGCCCCTGGCCGCCGGGTACGGGCCGGCGGGGGCGGAGGCCGTGCCCATCGCCGAGGTTGTGGGCGACCGCTGCCGGCGCCGGCCCACGGGGGTGGGCGAGCTCGACCGGGTCCTGGGCGGCGGCCTGCTGCCCGGCTCGGTGACCCTGCTGGGCGGCGAGCCCGGCATCGGCAAGTCGACCTTGCTCCTGCAGGTGCTGGCCGGCGCGGCGGCCGCCGGGGGGCGGTGCCTCCTCGTGAGCGCCGAGGAGTCGGCCGAGCAGGTGCAGGTCCGGGCGGCGCGCCTAGGGGCGGCCCGCGCCGGGGGCCTGTGGCTGGCATCCGAGACCGAGCTGTCCAACCTCGTGGCCCAGGTCGAGCAGGTGGCGCCCACCCACCTGGTCGTCGACTCGATCCAGACGGTCTTCGACGCCGCCCTCGACTCGGCGCCCGGCTCGGTTGCCCAGGTCCGCCACTGCACCGCCCGCCTGGTGCGGCTGGCCAAGGAGCGGGGCGTGGCCACCGTCCTCGTCGGTCACGTCACCAAGGACGGGAGCCTGGCCGGCCCCCGGGTGCTCGAGCACTCGGTCGACACCGTCCTGTCCTTCGAGGGCGACCGCCACCACGGCCTGCGTCTCCTCCGGGCGGTGAAACACCGCTTCGGCCCGGTCGGCGAGCTGGGGTTGTTCGAGATGGGGCCCCGCGGCCTGGTCGGCGTCCCCGACGCCGCCGGGCTCTTCCTCGCCGACCGCCAGCCCGGCGTGTCGGGATCGGCGGTGGTGGCGGCTCTCGACGGGTGCCGCCCTCTGCTCGTCGAGGTGCAGGCGCTCGTCGTGTCGGCGAAGGCCGCCTTCCCGCGGCGATCGGCCGAGGGGGTCGACGCCGGACGGTTAGAGCTCCTCGTGGCCGTCCTGGAGAAGCGGGTGGGCGCCGACCTGGGCCGCTCCGACGTCTACGCCCTGGCCGCCGGTGGCGTACGGGTCGTCGAGCCCGCCGCCGACCTGGCCCTCAGCCTGGCCGTCGTCTCGTCCCACGCGGGCGTGGCCCTGCCGGCCGATCTGGTCGCCTGCGGCGAGGTGGGGCTGGGCGGCGAGCTGCGCCAGGTCCCCCAGCTCGAGCGCCGGCTGGTGGAGGCGGCCCGCCTGGGGTTCGGCCGGGCGATCGTGCCCGCCGGCTCGCCCCAGCCGCCCGCCGGCATCAGCGCGTTGCGCGCCGGCACTCTCGCCGAGGCGGTCCGCGCCGCCGACGTCCATTCACACGCGCGTTCCATTACTGAAACAGCGCCGGCGTCGTGACCCACTACCATCGGTGAGGTGCCCGCTCGGCGCCACCTCGGGCTGACCGACGCTCTCGCCGCCGTTGCTCCCGGTCAGCCGCTGCGAGAGGGCCTCGACCGCATCCTGCAGGCCAACATGGGCGCGCTGATCGTCGTGGGCGACGGCCCCGAGGTGCTCTCGATCTGCTCGGGCGGCTTCCTGCTCGACGCCGAGTTCAGCCCCCAGCGGCTCTACGAGCTGGCCAAGATGGACGGCGCCACCATCCTGGCCCCCGACGCCAGCCGCATCGCCCGGGCCAACGTCCACCTGGTCCCCAACCCGAACGTCCCCACCTCCGAGACCGGCACCCGGCACCGCACGGCGGAGCGGGTGGCCCGCTCGATCGGCGTCCCGGTCATCTCCGTGTCCGAGGACATGAAGTCGATCGCCGTCTACTACCACGACACCAAGCACCCGGTGGAGCCCAGCCCCCGCCTGCTCGCCCGGGCCAACCAGGCCCTGGCCACCCTCGAGCGGTACAAGAACCGCCTGGACAACGTCTCCGGCTCGCTGGCCGCCCTCGAGGTGGAGGACCTGGTCACCGTCCGCGACGTCGTCACCGTCCTGCAGCGCATGGAGATGGTCCGCCGCATCGCCGAGGAGGTCCACGGCTACATCGTCGAGCTGGGCACCGACGGCCGGCTGGTGCGCCTCCAGCTCGAGGAGCTCATGGGCGGCGTGGAGGACGACCGCCGGCTGGTGATCAAGGACTACTTCGTCACCACCGAGTCCTGGCGGCTGCCCGAGGCCATGAGCGCGCTGGCCGAGCTCAGCACCGAGGAGATCCTCGATCTCGAGGCGGTGGCGTCGGTCCTCCACCTGCCCGGCGACCCTGCCGACCTCGACGCCACCCTCCAGCCCCGCGGTTACCGGTTGCTGGCCCGGGTGCCCCGGCTGCCCGACTCGGTCATCGAGCACATCGTCGAGCGCTTCGGCTCGCTGCACAAGATCCTGCGGGCCACCGCCGCCGACCTCGACGAGGTCGAGGGGATCGGCGCCACCCGGGCCAAGGCCATCGAAGAGGCGCTCAAGCGCCTCGCCGAGACCAGCATCCTCGATCGGTACGGGTAGTCGCTCCGCCTGGCAACCGGAGGTTGCTCGGCGAGTTTGATCGCCGGCGGCCGCCGGCCCGTGCCGCCTTCGGCGGCCGGGCGCCGCTACCCCTCGCGGCTCGTTCCGGCGATCTCCTCCACCAGGCCGTACTGCACCGCCTCTTGGGCGGTCAGGGTCCTCCCGACTTGCATGTCGGCCTCTACCCGCTCCACGGGTTGGCCCGTCGCCTGGGCCAGGCGGGTGTGGAGGCCGTCGAGCTGGCGTTGGTAGGAAGCGGCCGAGGCGGCCAGCTCGTCGGCCCGGCCGTGCAGCTGGACCGACGGGTCCTTCAGGAGGAACCCGCAGTGGGGATGGGCGAGGCGGCGGTCCGCCGCCGCCAGTGGGGCCAGCGCCGGGCCGCCCACCTTGCCGGCGCACAGCGCCCGTACCGTGACGCCGACCAGGTCGACGGTGTCGGCCAGGGCGATGCACGCGTCGAGGTCGCCGTCGGCGCACGAGAGCCGGAGGTCGACCGGCTCGTCGCCGGTGGCGTCGAGCAGCATCAGGCGGGCAGCGGCCGACGTGGCGGCCTGGTCGTCGAGCCGGCCGCTCACGAGGACGATGCGCCGCTCGAGCAGGCGATCGAACACGTCCTCGTGCGGTGCCGCGGCCGGGACGGCGACGGTGGGGACGAGCGGCGACGGCCGCTCCGGGACCGGTCGGGGCTCGCGCCGCTCGGGCGCCGGCCGCCACGGCGGGACCTCCGGCGGCCACTGCGGCGGGTCGAGGCCGCTAGGCATGGCGCCACCCGCCCTGGTCGTCGGGACCCGGCCCGAGCCGCCAGTGCAGCCCGACGCCCAGAGCGGAGGCGTAGCGCTCGATGGTCGAGATGCGAGCGTCCGACTCGCCCGACTCCAACCGGGCGACGGCGGGCTGCGACGTCCCCATGCGGGCGGCGACCTCGCGCTGTGAGAGGCCGAGGCGCCGGCGGGTCGCACTGAGCTCGGCCACCAGGTCGCCCCGGCGATCGGAGATCTCCCCGAAGCCCGGGAACACCGATCGCCGCGCCGACGGCCCCTCCATATCGATTAAGATATACCCGCGGCGGGCGCTACGCGCTCTCGCTCACTCCGAGCCCCGCCCGGCGCATGAGCTGGGCGCGGTCGACGATGCGGTAGCGGCGGTCGTGCTGGTACAGCCAGCCCAGGCGCACGAAGGTGGAGATCGACTTGTTCACCCGCTCGCGTGACGCCCCCACGAGGGCGGCCAGCTCCTCCTGGGTGACGGGGAGCTGGAACTCGTCGGCGTCACCGGCCAGCTCCAGCAGGCGCTTGGCGGTCCGCCCGGTGACGTCGAGGAAGGCGCTGTCGGTGATCACCTGGTCGGCCAGGCGCAGACGGTTGGCGAGCAGCTCGACCAGTCCCCAGAGCAGGCTGGGATGCCGCTCGAGCACCTGGCGGGCGGGCTCGTAGGGGACGGCAACGACCGTCGACGCCTCGATGGCGCGCGCCTGGGTCGTTCGCCGCTTCTCGTCGAACAGGCTGCAGACGCCGAAGAGCTCGCCCTTGCCGACGAGGGCGATCAGCGCCTGGCGGCCGTCGGGAGCCTGGTTGGCGATGGCCACCCGGCCCGACTGCACGACGAAGAGCTCGGATGCCGGTTCGCCGGGGCGGTAGACGACGTCGTTGCGCTGCAGGCGCCGCGTGGTCGTGACGCCACCGGTCAGTTTCGCCAGTGATGCGAGCAGGTGCTCGCCGAGCAACGAGCCGCCGACGCGGATCTCGTCGCCGTTGCGGTTGGCGGCGGCGCCGTTCAAGTGCTGCTCGCGCTGTCCCGGAGGGGGGTGCGAGTCAAGGGGGTCAAGTTGTTGTCGGGTCACTTTCCTGGCACTCTGGAGTTGTCCCCACTCGTCTCGTTCCCTGGGAGAGGCATGCCCTTCGACGTCGGAGACAAGGTGGTCTATCCCCACCACGGCGCAGCGGTAATCGAGCGCCGCGAGCGTCGAGACGCCTTCGGCACCGACCGTGAGTACCTGGTCCTGAAGCTCGCCTACGGCGACCTCACGCTGATGGTGCCGGCCGACAACACCGACGAGGTCGGCCTCCGGGAGGTCATCAACGACGAGGAGGTCGAAGAGGTCTTCGCCGTCCTTCGCAAGAAGGAGGCGCGCATGCCCACCAACTGGTCCCGCCGGTTCAAGAACCACGTGGAGAAGCTGAAGTCGGGCGACATCTACCAGGTCGCCGAGGTCGTGCGGAACCTCTCGATCCGGGAGAAGGACAAGGGCCTGTCGGCGGGCGAGAAGCGCATGCTCACCAAGGCCCGTCAGATCCTGGTCTCCGAGCTCACCTTCGCCATCGGCGTCACCGAGGAGGAGGCCGAGCGGAAGCTCGACGAGGCACTCGTCTGAGCGACGGCTCCGGCCGTCCACCGGCGGCCGCCTGCGGCATCCGATGAGCGTCTGGGCCGTCGTCGTGGCCGCCGGCTCGGGGCGGCGCTTCGGGGGCTTCAAGCAGTACGAGCTGCTGGCTGACCGCCTGGTCGTCGACTGGGCGGTGGCCGCCGCCCGCACCGTGGCCGACGGCGTCGTCCTCGTCGCCCCGCCCGAGCGGCTGCGGGCGGGCGACGAGCCGGTCGACGCGCTGGTCGGCGGAGGCGCCAGCCGCTCGGCGTCGGCGCGGGCGGGGCTGGCCGCCGTGCCCGAAGCAGCGGAGATCGTGGTCGTCCACGACGCCGCCCGGCCGCTCGCCTCGCCCGACCTGTTCGCGACGGTCGTCGCCGCCGTGCGCGGTGGGGCGGACGGCGCCGTGCCCGGGCTCCCCGTCACCGACACGGTGAAGCAGGTCCGCGACGGCACCGTCGTCGCCACCCTGGACCGGTCGGCGCTGGTGGCGGTGCAGACGCCGCAGGCTTTCCGGGCCTCCCTGCTGCGCCGGGCCCACGCCGCCGGCGGCGAGGCCACCGACGACGCCGCCCTCGTCGAGGCCGTCGGCGGGCGGGTGGTGGTGGTGACCGGGGATCGGGCCAACGTCAAGCTGACATCGCTCGAGGACCTCGCCCACGCCGAGCAGCGGGTCGTCGGCGGCCACGCCAACCGGTGACCGAGCACCGCGAGGAGCCCGCCTTCCGGGTGGGCACGGGGTTCGACGTGCATCCCTTCTCGGACGACCCGGCCCGGCTCCTCGTCGTCGGCGGCGTGACCCTCGGGGGCGAGCGGGGGCTGGCCGGCCACAGCGACGCCGACCCGGTCGCCCACGCCGTCGCCGACGCCCTCCTGGGAGGCGCCGGCCTCGGCGACCTGGGCACCCGGTTCCCCGACACCGACCCCGTTTGGGCCGGTGCCGACAGCATCAGGCTGCTGGCGTCGGTCGTGGAGACGGTGGGCGCCGAGGGATGGGCCCCTGTCAACGCCGACTGCGCGGTCGTGCTGGAGGCGCCCCGGCTGGCTCCCCACGTCTCCCGCATGGAGGCGGTCCTCTCGAGGGCGGTGGGGGCTCCGGTCTCGGTGAAGCCGAGGCGGGCCGAAGGCCTCGGCGCGCTGGGCCGAGGCGAGGGGGTGGCCTGCTGGGCGGTGGCTCTGCTCCGACGGCGGTGAGGTGAGAGGAGGGGGGCCCGGCCGCCGTCGGCCGCCGCCGCCCCGTCGCCGCCCCCCCGAGAGGGGACTGGGAGGCGAGCAGGTCGAGGGGCGCCAGGCGGTGGCCGAGCTCTTGGCCGCCGGACGCCGGCCGGTGCTCGACGTGTGGCTCGACGAGAGCGCCGAACGGGCGCCGATCGTCGACCGGATCGAGGAGCTGGCGGCCGGGCGGCGCGTGCCGGTGCGGAAGGTCAGCCGAGCCCGGCTGGACGCCGAGGCCCGCACCGAGGCCAGCCAGGGCGTCCTGGCCCACGCCCGGCCGCTCCCCCAGGCGGACTTCGACGAGCTGTGCCGCACCCCGGCCACGCGGCGCGCCCGAGCGGGGGCGACCGAGCCACCCTTCCTGCTCGCCCTCGACGGGGTCACCGACCCCCAGAACCTCGGCGCCCTGCTGCGTACCGCCGAGGCCGCCGGCGTCACCGGGGTGGTGCTGCCCCGGCACCGGGCCGTCCGCGTCACGCCGGCCGTCACCAAGGCGGCGGCCGGAGCGGTCGAGCACGTGCCCATGGCGGTGGTCGGAGGGCTTCCGGCCGCCCTCGCCCGGGCCGCCGAGCTGGGGCTGTGGGTCGTCGGCCTCGACCCCGCCGGTCCGGAGAGCCTGTTCGAGCTGGCGGTGGCCGACGCCGGCGTGATCGTCGTGCTCGGCTCGGAGGGACGGGGCCTCTCGCGGCTCGTGCGGGAGCGCTGCGACACCCTCGTGGCCGTCCCGCTGCGAGGGGCGCTGCCCTCGCTCAACGTGGCGGCGGCGGGCGCCCTGGCCCTCTTCGAAGTGGCCCGCCGCCGGGCCTCCGGGGGCCCGACTCAGCGGTGACCGTTGACAGGACCTGACGCGATGGCTACAAAGGGCGCCTTCGCTCTAGTCATTTGTCATCTACCCGGCCACGGTATCCAGCTCTGCTGCACCAGGAGCGTGCATGCCGCATCATCTGAGCGCCCTCCCCGGAGGCGCCTGTAGCGACGAGGACCTGGTCGCCCTCTTCCGCGCCGGCCACGTCCAAGCTCTCGAGCTCCTCCTCGAGCGGTACCAGCGGTTCACCCGGGCCCGTGCCCGCGCCTACTTCCTCGTCGGCGGCGACTTCGACGACATCGAGCAGGAGGGCATGATCGGGCTGTTCAAGGCCGTACGCGACTTCCGCGCCGACCGCCAGTCGTCGTTCCGGGCCTTCGCCGAGCTGTGCGTCACCCGCCAGATCATCACCGCCATCAAGTGCGCCACCAGGCAGAAGCACCAGCCGTTGAACCAGTACGTGTCCCTCTCCGGGCTGCCGGTCTCCGACGGCGTCGACGACCGGTCGGTCGAGGACCTCCTCGACGACCACCAGGTCCCCGACCCGGCCGACGAGGTCGTGTCCGCCGAGCGCATGGCCGCCATGCGGGCGGCCATGGCGGAGATGCTGTCGGGGCTCGAGGTCGACGTCCTCCGCCTCTACGTCGAGGGCCGGTCGTACCAGGAGATCAGCCTCCTCCTCGGCCGCCACGTGAAGTCGATCGACAACGCCCTGCAGCGCATCAAGCGCAAGCTGGAGGCCCACTTGGCGGCCCGCGACGCCGACGACGTCGCCCCCGCCGTCGCCTGACGCCGCCGACGGCGCGCTCGACGTGCGCCACGCTGCTAGAACAACGTCAGACGCCGGTGTGGCGCAGTCCGGTAGCGCAGGCGACTTGTAATCGCCAGGTCGTCGGTTCGAATCCGACCACCGGCTCCGTGCTGGGTGAGGGGGGTGCTTGACCTCGCGGGCCGACGCGGGCAACCTGCCGAGAATGGCACTGTCGGATCGCGACCGGGCGATCCTCGATT
>DATAAF010000071.1:0-2217 GCA_036260255.1 Acidimicrobiales bacterium
CCGTCACCTTCGCCGCCGCCCACGCCCTCGCCGCCACGGCCACCGTCGCCCTCGCCACCACAGCCGCCGCCGCCGTCTCGTGCGTCGGCGGTCGGGGCGGTCGGCGCCGGCGCGGTGACGGTGGGGGCGGCGGTGGTCGGCGGGGCGGCGGTCGTGGGTGGCGCGGTGACGGCGGGCGTCGAGCTTCCCGGGACGCCCGGACGTGGCGGTCCGTCGTCGGCCGCCCCGGCGACGAGCAGGACGACAAGGAGGGCGAGGGCGGCGAGCGCCGCGACGAGCCTCGTCCGCCGGGTGCCGGCCACCCGCTCGGGCGCCGCGCCCACCGGCGCCCCGGTCATCACCAGGGTGTCGCCTCCGGCGGGCAGTGCCGCCGTCGCGGCGGCGTCTCCTGCCTCCGAGGCCCGGACCGCCGCCGCCATCTCCGCCGCCGACGAGAAGCGCCGTCGGGGGTCGGCGTCCATGGCCCGTTCGACTGCCGCCACCAGGCGCGGGTCGAGCCCGGGACGGGCCTCGCTGAGCGGCTGGTGCCGGCCCGAGGCCACTGCCCGGGCGGTGGCCAGCGGCGTGGCCGCGGAGAACGCCCGGCGGCCGCTCAGCGCCTCGTACAGCACGACGCCGACCGCCCAGAGATCGGCCTGAGGGCTGGCGGGAGCGCCGTCGAGGCGCTCAGGGGCCAGGTAGGCAGGAGTGCCGAAGACTTGTCCGGTGCCGGTGAGGTCGGCGGCGCCGGCCGCCTCCACGCTCTTGGCGATGCCGAAGTCGGCCAGCTTGGCCCGGCCGTCGGCGGCGAGGAGGATGTTGGCAGGCTTGACGTCCCGGTGTACGAGGCCGCCGGCATGGGCGGTCCCGAGGGCGTCGAGGACCTCGTCGGCCATCCCCCGCACCCAGCTCGGGGCCAGGGGCCCGGCGGCGATGCGGTCGGCAAGGGTCTCGCCGGGGAGCCGTTCCATGACGATGTAGGGCACGCCCTCGTGCTCGCCGGTGTCGTAGACGGCCACCGCGTTTGGATGGGAGAGGGAGGCGGCGGCCCTGGCCTCGGCCTCGAATCGGGCCCGGAGGTCGGGTCGGGCCGCCATCTCGGCGCTGAGGAGCTTGATCGCCACCGGTCGCCCCAGGCGCCGATCGGTGCCGGCGTACACCTCGGCCATCCCGCCCCGGCCGAGGAGGGTGCCGACCTCGTATCGCTCGGCGACCACCGACCCGGCGGCCAGACGGGGCGGAGCGGCGCCCGGCATGGCGTGCACGGTAGCGCCGTGTCGCCCGCTGGAGGGGGCCAGCGGGTGGTGGTCGGTTTGCGGACCAGCGCTGGCGGGCAGGACGACGTAGACTTGACATCGCGCCGGGTGGCGCGCCGTCGATCGATCGAGAGGTGCGATCGAGACAGTGGTGGCCGTGGCTCAGGGCAACGAGGACTTCGAGAGCACCGATCTGAGCGAGCCGATGCCGGTCGTTACTGCCGCCGCGCCTCCGACTGCGCCGCCGGCGCCGTCCCCATGGCTCGACCGGCTCGCCGAGCACTTCGTGCGCACCGGCTCGGGGCCCGACGGGTCCTGCCGGCTGGCCCAGAGCAAGGACGCGGTGCTGTCGACCGCCCGCCAGCTGGCCGACGCCGGGCGCTGGGCCGACGTCCTCCGCCTGGTGCGGGTGGCCGAGCCGGCGTTCGCCGCCAACGCCTGGTGGGGCGCCTGGAAGTCCGCCCTGTGCCTAGCCCTCGACGCCGCCCGCAACCTCGGCGACAGGCGGGTCGAGGGATGGGCCCTCCATCAGCTCGGCGTGCGCTCGCTGGGCCTGGAGGACGAGTCGACCGCCCGGGATCTCCTGGAGGAGGCGCTCCAGGCCCGGGAGGAGGCCGGCGACCGGGAAGCCGCCGAGGTGACCCGCAGCCAGCTCGACCTGATTCGCGGCTGACGCGCCGACCGGCGCGATCCCCTGTTGCACCAGCCATTTCGCGTATCTATCGTCAGCGGCCCGGCATCATCTCGCTGAGCGAGCCGGCGTATAGAGGGAAAGAGCGACGGACGGGCGAGACCATTGACTGCGACACTCGGGGGAACTGTCGACGCCCGGATCTCCGGACAGGTCAGCGGCCAGATCGCCGTCGGCAACAACATCGTCCAGTACCACGTCGAGCACGGGGGCGTCATCAACGTGGCGGCGCCCGAGGAACGCCCTGAGCCCCGTCCCCGTCCCCTCCCCCTGCCCGCCCATCTCCGGGGC
>DATAAF010000072.1:0-9477 GCA_036260255.1 Acidimicrobiales bacterium
CGCACGCCGTCGAGGAATCGCTCGGCGTCGCGCTTGCGGGCGAAGTGGCGGACTTTTTGGGGCCCGCCCGGGTACTCGCGCCACCGGGCCCGGTACCGCCCGTCCGCTCGCTTGTCGATGCTCGCCACGACCCCTCCCCACTCTGCGTGAGGGCCCCGCCGGAGGCCTCCGGCAGTCCTCAATTAGTCCTCAGTCCTCAGAAAGTCCTCAGCTCTGAGGGCTAAATCCGGTCACTCTCGGTGACTGGCGGTCACTGCTGGACAAGCAAAACCCCAGGTCAGAGGCACTTTAGCCGGGTTCACGCAGAGTGGTGACGGTGAGCCGGCCTGTAGGCGGGGTTCTGTCCGCCGCCGGAGCGGCGGGGTGACCATCCATCTACGCGGCCTACCTGGGGACGTGCCTCCGAAGAGGCACCGGGCGGGCCACCCGATCCCCTGTTCGGCCTTGCTCCGGGTGGGGTTTACCGAGCCGCCCGGGTCGCCCCGGGCGCTGGTGCGCTCTTGCCGCACCGTTTCACCCTTGCCTGTGCCGGGCTCGGGCCCGGCCATCGGCGGTCTGTTTTCTGTGGCACTTTCCTGCGGGTCGCCCCGACTGGCCGCTAGCCAGCACCCTGCCCTGTGGAGCCCCGACCTTCCTCAGCCGGCGGCCCGGACCCGGGCCACCGGCCGCGGCCACCCGGCCGACTCACCGTCACCCCAATTGTCCCACAGCCGGTTCGGTTTCAGGCTCCCGCCTCGGCCTCCGCAAGCGCCGCCCCCAGGAAGCGGTAGACCCACTGCTCGGCCATGGGCCGGGAGTCGCAGAACACGATCGGTACCGACGGGTAGCGGACCTGGACCCGGGCGAGGAGGTCGGGGAGGAAGCCCTCTTTGACCCGGCCCACCCGGTACACGTGCGGGTAGCGGTCCTCGACGACGATGGCGGCCCGCCACAGGCTCGAGAGGTCGGAGAGGAGGTAGCTGATGCTCCCGTCGACGAGGACGCGGGCGAGGTCGGCGAGCGACTTGCGCTCGACCGCGGCCAGGACCTCCCCGTCCCGCTCGACCGCGTAGTCGCCGGCCGGCAGCGCTCGGCGCTCCAGCTCGACCTGCTGGTTGGCAAAGCGGTAGGCGTAGCGCTCCCGTGTGTCGACGACGATGCGCACGGTGGGCCACCCCGACGCCCGGCGGCTCGGCACCCGCAGCCCGGGCCGGGCCTGACGGTTCGTCCTCGCCGTCTGCCAGAAGATGGCCTCCCGGCCGTTGCGCAGGCGGGTGAACACCAGCTGCGACCGGTTCTCCCGCGGCCGGGCCAGCACGAGGTCGATCGCCGGCCCGCGGCGGACGCACGATCGCACCGCCACCTCGTCGACCACCTCGACGTCCTCGGGCCAGCCTTCGGCCCGGTGGCAGTAGACCTTGGCCGTGCGGGGCCAGGTGTCGTGTGCCTTGAGCACCAGCGGCTCGCCGCTCGAACCCAGCGGGAGGGAGATCAGGTACGGGAGGCTCGAGTCGGGCTCGGGGTTGCGGGCCACCTTGAAGCTCGCCGCCACGCATCCCAGTCTGCCCGCCGGCGCCGGCGACCGGGTGGCTACGCGAACTCGATGGCGGTCAGCTCGGGCACCCAGCCGCGGGCCCGCTGGCACGCCTCCCGCCAGCGCTCCCGGGCCGCGCCTGTACGAGTGCGCGGCTCGACGACCCGTGCAGGGGACCACGTGGCCGCCACCTCGTCCTCGTCGGCCCACGTGCCTAGAGCCAGGCCGGCGAGGAACGCCGCCCCGAGGGCGGTCGCCTCTACGACCGGCGACACCTCCACCGGGCGCTGGGCGGCGTCGGCCAGCGCCTCCAGGAAGACGGGGTTGGCTGTCATCCCACCGTCGACCCGCAACGACGCGATGGCGACGTTCCCGTCGGCCTCCACCGCCTCGAGCAGGTCGACCCCCCGGTGGGCGACGCCCTCCAGCACCGCCCGCACGATCTGCGGCCGCCCCGACCCCCGGGTGAGGCCGAGCAGTGTGCCCCGGGCGCCGAAGTCCCAGACCGGCGCCCCGAGGCCCAGGAGGGCGGGCACGAACCACACGCCCTCGGCGCTGTCGCAGGCGGCCGCCACCTCGGCCGACTCGGCGGCGGACGACAAGAGGCCCAGGTCGTCGCGCAGCCACTCGACCGACTGGCCGGCCGTGAGCATCACCGCCTCCAACCCCCAGGTGATCCGCCCGCTTCGCCGCCATGCGGCGATCGGGAAGGTGCCGTGCCGGCCCCGCCGGGGGAAGGCGGGCCGCTCGGGCCCCACGCACAGGTCGAGCATCCCTCCGGTCCCGAACGTGACCTTGGCCAGCCCCGGGCGGGTGCAGCCCTGGCCCACCAGCGACGCCTGCTGGTCGCCGGCCATGCCGGCGATCGGAGGCGCGCCGGGGAGCGCACGGGCCTCGGCCACCACCCCCGAAGAGTCGACCAGGTCGGGCATGGCGGTCTCGGCGATGCGGAGCGCCTCGAGCGGCCGCCGGGCCCACCCCGACCCGTCGAGCTCCAGGAGGCCGGTGAGGCCGGCGTTGGAGACGTCGGTGACGTGGGCGGTGCCCTCCGACAGCGTCCAGGCCACCCAGCTGTCGACGGTGCCGACGCACAGGTCACGGGTGCGGTCGGGATCGGCCATGTCGAGCAGGAAGGCAGCCTTGGTGGCCGACTCGTTGGGCGCCACCGCGACCCCCTGCTCCTTGAGCGCCAGGCACATGGCAGCCGTGCGCAGGTCTTGCCAGCCCACGCCCGGGCCGACGGGGGCGCCCGTCCGGCGGTCCCACACCACGGTGGACGCCCTCTGGGTGGCGATGCCCACCGCCTCGACCGGCCCGGCGGCGGCCATCGTCTCCCGCGCCGTGCCGAGGACGGCGTCGGCCATCGCCACCGGGTCGAACTCGACGAACCCGGGCGCCGGCGTGCTGGGGAGCACCGGTCGGTGGTGGACGGCGGCGATGCGGGCGTCGGCGCCCACCACCGCCGAGCGCACCCCGCTGGTGCCGACGTCGACGACGAGGATGCTCACCGACGCCGCGCCCCGGAGCTGCGCTCGGGGGGGCCGGTACGGGGCCGGCCGGCGAGGAGGCCGCCGATGATGCCGAAGGTGGCCGCCATGAAGGCGTTGAAGAGCAGGGGGACGGGCTCGATTGACCGCCCACGGACCAACCGCACGATCGACGAGACCAGGGCGATGGCGGCGTAGGCGGCCAGGGCGGCGCACGCCCCGTTGGCGAACGGGGCGTCGGGGCGTTGCCGTGCCGCCCACACCCCGCCCAGCGTGAACCCCACCATCACCAGGCCGTAGAGCAGCAGCACGATGTTCGACTCGTCGCTGGGATCGAGGACGACCCCGGCCACGAGGGTGGGGACGGCCACCGCCAGGGCCACCCCGCCCCCCGCGACCACGGCCCGGCCGTCGAGCAGCTCGAGCGTGCGTCTCACCGGTCGGCGAGCAGGTGCTCGTAGGGAGCCCGCAGCCCGTCGCGCATCAGGGCGACGAGGTGGCGACGCTTCCTCACCAACATGGCCACCGCGAGCACGAGGTAGACGACCGAGACGGCGACCAGCTCGGCGCCGTGGGCCGACGCCGGGAGGACGGCTCCCAGGAGGAACTGGGCCCAGAAGAGCCCGAAGAGGGCCCACGCCTCCCGCACGGACATGCTGAGGTTGGCGAGGATGGCGAGGGCGAACACGGACTGGGCGGCGGTGAGCAAGAGCTCCTCCCGTTGGCGGGCGAGGATGGGCAGGCCGTCGAGGCTCCCCGAGGCGATGGCGAAGACGACCGGCAGCGTCCCCACGAGCAGCGTCCACTGGTTCACCTTCGAGGACACGAGGGTGCCGAGGCCGTCGTCGGTGTTGAGGCGCCAGGCGTAGAGGCCGGCCACCAGCAGCTCGGGCGTCTCCGAGGCCAGGGGGGCCAGCCACTGGACGAGGAGGAACTCGCTGATCCCCGCGTCCGCCCCCGTCTGCACCAGCGCCTCGGCGAAGCGCTCCGCGCACAGGAGGATGACGGCGGCCGCCCCGACGAACAGGATGCCGACGGTGACCCGCCGCCGCCTTGGCGGCAGCTGCCCGATCGTCTCGGCCGGGCCCACCAGGTGCGGTTCCTGGGCCGGCGCCCGCGAGATGCGCACGGTGTAGGCCATGAAGAGGCCCACCAGCACGACCGCGTCGACGAGCGTCACCGTCCGCTTGAGGGGCAGGGTGAGGGAGTACAGCGACGCCACCGCGAGGAACGAGATCTCCACGGTGCGGCTGCGCTCGAGCTCGATCTGGCGGTCGGGCATGCGCTTGGCCCGCCAGCGCGTCCAGGCCACGAACACCACCATCGACCACCCCACGCCGATGAGCAGCCGGTTGGCGCCCGTCATGTTGGCCAGCGCCAGCGAGCACGGCGACTCCCCCGTCGCCCCCGCCGGCTGGCAGGAGGCGCCGAAGCGCTCGACCGCGTTCCCGCCCTTCCAGGCGAAGACGAGGTCGACGGCGTACTCGGGGAGCACGGCGATGAAGGCGAGCACGGCGATGGCCGCCCCCGCCGAGATGTCCAGCTGGGCGACCTCGGCCGCCCAGGCCAGGAGGAAGGCGGCCCCGACGATGGCCAGGCCCAACACCAGAGCCTCGACCGGGTGGGGGAGGTGGGGCGACGTGAGGCGCAGCAGCACGCCCGGCACGAGGGCGGCCACCGCCGCCCCGATCGGGGCCTTCCGGTGGCGAGGCGAGCGGCGGTCCGCGTCGCCGCCGGAGGTGGTGCCCACAGCGGAATCCTAGGGGGGACCTCCCGGGGTCACCCCGGGGTCACTGGCGGGTGTCTGGACTTTCGCAACCTTCCCGTTCCATAATCGGGGTGACCTGCACGGCCCGGCCGGGCCCCGGCGAGGCGACGAGTGGCCCCCGGGGCGGTTTGGGACACGAGCGATCGAGGAAGTGAATCCCTGTGATGGACATGTCCTGGCGTCAGCGCGGCGCGTGCCGGGGGTTGGACCCCCAGATCTTCTACCCTGCCTCCGACGAGGACGCCGGTGAAGCGAAGGCCATCTGCGACACCTGCCCGGTGCAGGAGCCGTGCCTCGAGTGGGCCCTTCGGAACCGGGAGACCGAGGGGATCTGGGGTGGTGCCACCGAGCGGGAGCGACGCCGCATCGTGCGTCAGCGCCGCAAGACCGCCGCTGCCTGACCCTCGCCCTCCCCGCTGAGCCCGGGTCCGCCGAGGGTCGTCGTCCCGGGGCGCCTTGCCGAGCAGCCGGAGTACCGTTCCCCCTCGTGGCCCCGCCTTCTGACGCCAGCGCGACGGTGGCGTGGCCGGCGGCGGACGCGCCGTCGCTGGCCGAGCTGGGGGGATGGCCGGCGGTGCTCGGCGTCCTCACCTCGGGCCGCGACCTGACCGCCGACCAGGCGGGGGCGGCGCTGGCCGACGTGCTCCAGGGCTCGGCCACGCCGGCCCAGATCGCCGGGTTCTGCATCGCCCTGCGGATGAAGGGCGAGACGGTCGAGGAGATGACGGGTCTCCTGCGGACGATGCTCGCCTACGCGCAGCCCGTGACGCTGCCGGCGGGCCCGGCGGCCGTCGACACGTGTGGCACCGGCGGCGACTGCAGCCACTCGATCAACGTCTCCACCGTCGCCGCCTTCGTGGTCGCCGGCGCCGGCGCGCGGGTGTGCAAGCACGGGAACCGGGCCGCCTCGTCAGCGTGCGGGTCGGCCGACGTGCTCGCCGCCCTCGGCGTCGCCGTCGACCTCGGGCCCGACGCCGTCGCCACGTGCGTCGAGCAGGCGGGGATGGGTTTCTGCTTCGCCCCCCGGTTCCACTCCGCCCTGCGCCACGCCGGGCCCACCCGGCGCGAGCTCGGCGTGGCCACCGTCTTCAACTTCCTCGGGCCGCTGGCCAACCCGGCGCGGGTCCGGCGGCAGGTGCTCGGCGTGAGCGACCCGGCGATGGCCGAGAAGGTCGTCGGCGTCCTCGCCGCCAACGGCGCCGAGCGGGCGCTGGTCGTCTTCGGGCACGACGGGCTCGACGAGCTCACCACCACGACGACCTCCACCGTCCACGAGCTGCGCGACGGCTCGGTGCGCACCTACACGGTCGACCCCAACGAGCTCGGCATCCCGCCGGCCGTTCCGTCGGCGCTGCGCGGCGGCGATGCCGACCGCAACGCCGCCTTCGCCCGCGAGGTCCTGGCCGGCCGTCCCGGCCCCCATCGCGACATCGTCCTGCTCAACGCCGCCGCCGGGATCGTCGCCGCCGGGCTGGCCGACGACCTGGCCGAGGCCATGGCGGCGGCGGCGTCGGCGGTGGACGAGGGAAGGGCGGCCACCGTGCTCGAGCGGTTGGTGGCGTCGTCGCAGGGGCAGGCGGCGGGCGGCTGACGCCGACGAGGAGAGCAGGAGGGCAGGTGGTGGCGATCCCGACGGTCGAGGCCTCGGGCTGGTTGGCCCGACGGGCCCTGGTGGCGGTGGCTTCGGCGCTGCTGGCGGTGGCGGTCGTCGG
Organism: Acidimicrobiales bacterium; assembly: GCA_036260255.1. GTDB lineage: Bacteria > Actinomycetota > Acidimicrobiia > Acidimicrobiales > AC-14 > DASZJY01. The sequence goes on from DATAAF010000072.1 coordinate 6,481, forward strand.
GTGTGGCGGCGGCGGCGACGAAAGCGGAGGCGGCGACACCGAGTCCCCCCGCGGGACGGTGTTCACCGGCCAGGCGGACAGGGCGTGCGGGTTGGCGCCCAGGGCGGAGGTGGAGAGCGCCATCGGCGCGCCGGTGAAGAACGGCGCCGGGGCCAACGGGATCCTGTGCCGCTTCGACCTGGCCAGCGCGGCTGACCAGTTCGTCCTCCTGTCGAGCACCCAGTCGTCCGACAGCCCCAGGATGTTCGACGCCTTCCGGACGGCCGCCCCCAACGCCGAGACCCTCACGGGCGTCGGCGACCGGGCCTTCGTCACCTCGAACCAGGCCTACGTGCTGAAGGGGACGACTCTCACGGTCGTGACCGTGAACCTGAAGCAGCCGCAGGCCGCGGTCACGGCCGCGGCCAGGAGGATGGCCCAGGTGGTGGCCGCCCACTCCTGACGGGCGGCGGCGAGAAGGTTGGCAGGCAGGGCAGCGGCGACGACAGCTCGCCCTCACAGTGCACGAGGCGCACGCGTCTGGTCTCGGACTCGAGCCAAGCGGCGACGCACGACAGCTCGTCGACGAGGTGCCGGGCGACGGGGGCGTCCGGGGAGAGGCCGTCGCCGAGCTCGAGCTCGACGCTGTCAGGGTCGTCGACCAGGCGACCGCCGGCCAGGACGATCCGCCGGGCGGGGACGGGCGGGGCCAGCTCGAGCTCCACCCGCCCCGCCCGCCGGAGGCGGTCGATCACCCGCTCGCGCTGCAGGGCTCGAACGAGGGCGGAGGCACGGTCGCGGACGGCGGCGGCCTCCTCGAACCGCTCGGCCGCGGCCAGGGCGGTCATGCGGCTCCGCAGGGGGTCGAGCAGCAGGTGGGGGTCGCGCGTGAGCCCGGCGACGACCCGGTCGACCAGGACGGCGTAGTCCTGCTCGCCGATCGTGCCCGCGCACGGGCATGTGGCCACCCCGAGCTGGGCGGGGGTGCACGGCCCGTCGCGGGGAACGCGGCCGGGCCGGCCGGTGCACCGGCGGATGGGGACGGCCGACTCGACGGCCTCGGCGACGTGGCGAGCGGCGGCGGCCGATGCGAGCGGCCCCACGTAGACGCACCCATCGCCGGGGCGGACGGCGCGCACCACCGACAGCCGGGGGAAGCGCTCGTCGAGGGTGAGCTTGAGGTAGGCGTAGCGCCGCCAGAGCTTGGAGCGGCGGTTGAACGGCGGCAGGTGGTGGTGGATGAGTCGCACCTCGAGGACGGCCGCCTCGAGTGTGCCGGGACAGACGACGTGGTCGACGGACTCCGTCTCCCGCAGCAGCTGGGCGACCTTGCGACGCTCGTCGCCCGAGAAGTACGAGCGCACCCGCTGGCGTAGGTTGGCGGCCTTGCCGACGTAGAGCACCCGGCCGCCCCGTCCCCTGAACAGGTAGACGCCCGGGCGGCGAGGGAGGCCGGCGGTGAGCCGCAGCTTGGCGACCTGGGGATGGGCCCGAATCGTCGGCAGCGCGAGCAGGTCGTCGAGCCCGAGCACGCCCAGGCCGCCGGCCCGCTCGAGGAGGGCGTGGAGGAGGTCCGCCGTCGCCTGCGCGTCGGTGAGGGCCCGGTGGCTGGGGCGGTGGGCCAGCCGCAGCCGGCTGGCCAACGTCGCCAGCCGGCAGTCCGGCACCTCGTCACCCACGAGGCGGCGGGCGAGGGCGCAGGTGTCGACCCAACGGTTGGCCAGGGGGGCGTACCCGCCGTCGGCGGCGGCCGCCTGGAGGAAGCGCAGGTCGAACCGCACGTTGTGCCCGACCACGACGGCGTCGCCCGCGAACTCCAGGAAGGCGGGGAGCACCCGCTCGATCGGCGGCGCCGGCAGCACCATGGCCTCGGTGATCCCCGTGAGCACGACGATCTCGGGGGGGATCGCCATGCCCGGGTTGACCAGCGTCTGGAAGGTGCCCAGGCACTCGCCGCCGCGGACCTTGACCGCTCCGACCTCGGTGATGGCGCAGCCCGCCGGCGACGCGCCGGTGGTCTCGAGGTCGACGACGCAGAACGCCACTTCGTGGAGCGGGGTGCCGAGGTCGTCGAAGGACCGTTGCACGGGCGGCGACGGTAACCGAACGTGTGTTCGACCGCAAGCATCGGGCCGGCGACCCCGGCGGTACGATCGGCAGCCATGGCTCCCGTCCGCTACCGCTGCGCCGCCTGTGGCAACCTCACTCGCTTCGACGTCGTCGTCACCCGGCGCACGCGCGCGTTCCACCACTTCTCCCTGGGCGGCGAGCTCACCATCGAGGAAGAAGACGTCCTCACCGAGTCGGTCGACGACGTGAGCTGCCGGTGGTGCGGGTCGGGAGGGGCGGTGGAGGTGCTGCCCCCCGTCGACGCCGCCTCGTCCGCCGAGGGCGCGCCTCAGCGGGGGAGGGCGGGCACCTGACCTCGGCCGCGGACGCCCTCCTGCGCCCGGCGCTGGAGGCCGCCGTGGCCGTCGCCCGCGCCGGCGAGGACGCCGCGCCGACGGCTCCGGCACCCCCGGCCCTCCGGCCGTTCCTGCACTTCTCCCGCCTCCCGGCGGCCGCGCTGGTGGCGGCCCGCCGGGTTCTCGACACCGACGAGCCCTTCCGGGCGCGCGTCGCCGAGGAGGTCTCCGAGGCCCAGGTGGGCAGGGCCGGCTGGTTGTTCCTCAACCGACCCGCCGGCTGGGAGGAGGACCTCGATGCCATGGTTCGCCGCACCGAGCGCGACCGGGCCGAGGCGGCCGAGCGGCGCGCCGAGCACGACGCACGCCGCCGGCTGGCGGCGGTGGAGGCAGCGGCCCGCCGGGCCGAGGAGGACGCCGCCGCCGCCCGGGCCGAGGCGGCCCGGGCCGGTGAGCTGCTGGCCGAGGAGCGCCGCACGCGCCGGGCGGCGGCGCAGCGGGAGGCCGACCTGGCCGCCCGCGCCGACGACCTGGCCAGTCGCGTCGAGGCCCTGGCGTCGGAGCGGGACAAGTCGAGGGACGAGGCGGCGGCGGCGGCGGACGAGGCGGCGTC
>DATAAF010000073.1:0-8365 GCA_036260255.1 Acidimicrobiales bacterium
TTACGAGTGAGCTGCTCTGCCGACTGAGCTACCCGGGCGTGGAGGAGTCGAGTATCGCGCGCCCGGCGCGCAGGGGCGGCAGGCGGAGGAGCAGGTCCTGGAGGAGCAGGGCCTCGGTGGGGTTTCGGACCATGGCCTCGGCCGCCGACTGGATGGCGGCAACGGCCTCGATGCAGGCCCGGGCATCGGCCGAACCGTCGGCCAGGGCCTCACCGTAGACGCCGGCGAGGGTGGCCAGGCCGAACCGCAGCTCGTCGTGGCGCAGGCGGCGGAGCTCGCGCTTGTGGCGATCGGCCAGGACCTTGCGGCCCGCGCCCCGCTCGCCCGTGCGCTCGACCCGCTCCTCCAGCTCGGCCCGCTCGGCGGCGTGGCGGGCCTCGAGGGGGGCAACGCCGGCCGACCCCAGGAGCGCGGCCAGGTCGTCGGCGACCGCGGCGACGGTCGCGCCCGTAGCGTCCAGACGCCCCGGCACCGCCCGCCAGGCGGCCCGGCGGGCGGCGAAGCCCGGGTCGTTGGCCAGCAGGCGGGCGCGGTCGAGACGGCCGGCGGCGACGGCGCCCACCTCGGCGGCTACCGCCCGGTCCACCCCGTCGGCGACCAGGGCTGACGCCACCTGCGCGGCGCTGAGGGCGCCGAAGTCGACCCGGACGCACCTCGACGCGATGGTGACCAGCTCGGGGGTGACCTGCTCGGCCAGGATGACGAACACGGTGCTGGCCGGGGGCTCCTCGAGCACCTTGAGCAGGACGGGGGCCGCCTCGCGGACGAGGTGGAAGTCGGTGAGCACGAGGACCTTCCGCGACCCCTCGTTGGGCGAGCGCATGGCCAGCCGCCGTACCTCGCGGGCCTGGTCCACGGTGATCGACGGGCCCGCCCGCTCGACCAGGACCAGGTCGGGATGGACCCAGGCCAGGGCCCGCCTGCACACGTCGCACTCCCCGCAGCCGCCCCGCGGGCAGAGGAGGGCGGCGGCCAGGGCGACGGCTGCCGTCCGCTTGCCGGACCCCGGCGGCCCGACCAGGAGGTAGGCATGCACGGGGGCGGCGACCGCGGCCCGCAGGTGGGCCACGGCCCGCTCCTGACCGACGATCTCGTCGAACACCGTCACAGCACCTTCTCCACTCGGGCCTCGACGTCCTCGACGGATCCGCAGCCGTCGACCACGCGCCAGCGATCCGGGTCGCGAGCGGCGAGGGACCGGTAGCCCTCCGCCACCCGCCGGTGGAAGTCGTCGCCCGCGGCCTCCATGCGGTCGAGACCCCGCCTCATGCGGGTGGCGGCCACCCCGGGGGGCACGTCCAACAGGATCACCACGTCGGGCTGCAACCCACCCGTCGCCCATGCCGAGAGCCCGGCCAGGTCGTCCACGGCCAGTCCCCGGGCGTAGCCCTGGTACGCGAGCGTGGAGCCGGAGAAGCGGTCGCTGACGACGTCGCGCCCGGCGGCCAGCGCGGGACGGATGGTCTCGACCACGTGCTGGGCCCGGTCGGCGAGCATGAGGAGCGCTTCCGCTCTCGGATCGAGGACGAGGGCGGGGTCGAGGACGATGGCGCGGATGCGGGCGCCGACTTCGGTGCCGCCCGGCTCGTGGGTCAGCACCGCGCCCAGGCGAGCGGCCAGCAAGGCGGCCTGGGTCGACTTCCCGCTGCCCTCGCCGCCCTCGAAGGCGATGAAGCGCCCGCGGCTCACGTCCGGGAACGGGACGCCCGCAGGGCCAGCGCCCCGGCGGCGAGGATGATCGCGGCCCCGACCCAGAGGGTGATGCGCACGCCCGGGACGCTGAAGTCGGCCTCCCCCAGGCTGAGCTTCCCGTCGATAAGGGCGTTGGACACGTCGTCGAACAGGCGGGAGACGAGGGGCGCCAAGGAGAGCGAGATGAGCATGCAGAGCCGCGACAGCGTGTAGAGGGTGGCGAAGGTCCGCCCCCGCAGCTCGTCGTCGACGCCCTCCTGGAGGATGGTGAAGCCGAGGACGTAGACCGCGCCCGCGCAGACGCCCATCACGGCGATGAAAGCCATGGTGAGGCCCAGGCTCCCCATGGAGACGGCGACGAGCATCGCGCCCCCGGCACCGAAGAGCGCCCACGGGAAGAGCCGCTCGTGGGACACCTTGTTCTGCAGCGTCGACAGGCCGACCACGCCGACGGCGAGGCCCATGCCCAGGGCGGTCAGCAACAGGCCGAAGCCGGCCGCCCCCGCGTTCAGCACCTGGTTGGCGTAGATCGGCCCGAGGGGGGCGACCATTCCGCCCCCGATCAGGCCCGTTCCCAAGCCCACCATGACCGAGCGCACGGTGGGCTGGGTGCCGATGAACTTCCAGCCCTCCTTGATCTCGGTGAAGGTGCGGGTGAGGTCGATCGGCGCCCGCTCCGCCGGCCGGTTCCGGGGCAGGGTGAGCGACCAGATCAGGGCGGCCGACATCATGAACGTGGCCACGTCGAAGTAGATGGCCAGCGACTCCTGGTTGAGGCGCAGGAAGTCGAGGGGCCCGGCGTTGCGCCCGATGATCTCGGACACCTTGGTCAGCGACGCGAACAGGGCCGAGGCGATCGGGAAGGTGCCGTAGGCCGCGGCCAGCGAGAACGAGTTGGCCGAGGCCAGCTTGTCGGGCTTCACCAGGTTGGGGACCGAGGCCTCCTTGGCCGGCGACCACAGCAGGGTGAGCACCTCGAGGACGAGGGATGCCAGAAACAGGCCCCAGACGGTGTCGACCCACGGCAGGGTGGCGAGGGTGAGGCCCCGCCCGACGTCGCAGGCGAACATGACCTTGCGGCGGTCCCACCGGTCGACGAGCACGCCGCCGACGGACGCCAGGAAGAACCCGGGGATCATGCGGGCGCTCATGACCAGGGCGATGGCCGCCTCGGGCGACCCCTGCCCGATCCGGGCCGTCAGGGTGAGGATGGCGAAGAGGCCGATCCAGTCCCCGAGCGAGGACACCACCTGGGCCAGCCACAGGCGGAAGAAGGACGTGGAGCCCAGCAGCCGTGGACCCGAGGGCTCCCTTGCCGCAACATCCCCGTCGACCTCGTCCAGCCTCTCCGTGGCGTCTCCGTCGAAGGGGTCGGAGAGACGCTCGGCCACGTCCTCAGCGTACGGGAGCGGCGGCTATTTCTTCCGCTTTGCCGGCGCCTTCCTCGCCCGCTTGGCCGGGACCGGGCCCTTGTCGCGCTTGTCCTGGAGGAGCTGGGCCGCGCGCTCGGGGGTGAGCGACTCCACATCGTCCCCGCTGCGGAGGGACGCGTTGGTCTCCCCGTCGGTGACGTAGGGGCCGAAGCGTCCTTCCTTGACCACCATCGGCTTCCCGCTCACCGGGTCCTCGCCCAGCTCCTTGAGCGGTGGCGCGGCCGCCCCCCGGCCCCGCCGGGTCTTGGGCTGGGCCAGGATGGCCAGCGCCTCTTCGAGGGTCAGGGTGAACAGCTGCTCCTCGTCCTCGAGGCTGCGGCTGTCGGTGCCCTTCTTGACGTACGGCCCGTAGCGGCCGTTCTGGACGGTCACCTCCCCCCCGTCGGCGGGATCCTTGCCCAGGCTGCGGGGCAGGGTCAGGAGGCGCAGGGCATCCTCGAGGGTGACTCCTTCGAGGTTCATGTTCTTCAGCAGCGACGCCGTGTGCGGCTTCTTCCTGGAAGAGGAGTCGGCCTCGCCCAGCTGGACGTACGGGCCGAAGCGCCCGGCCTTGGCGATCACGGGCAGGCCGGTGGCCGGGTCTTCGCCCAGCACCCGGTCACCGCTGGGGGCGGCCAGCAGCTCGACGGCCTTGTCGACGGTGAGCTCGTCGGGAGCGATCCCTTCGGGGACGGCGGCCGTCTCCCCGTCACGGGACAGGTACGGCCCGTAGCGGCCGACCCGGACGACGATCTCCTTGCCGTCGGGGTCGGTGCCGATGGGGATGGAGTTGATCGTGCGCGGGTCGATCTGCTCCAGCCGCTCCTTGACGATGTCGCGAAGCCCCGGCTGGCCGTTAGGTCGGGAAGAAGAACCGCCTTTGTTCTCTTGCTCATTGGCGTCACCCGAGCGTTGGTCATCAGGAGAACGAAGGCGGTTCTTCTCCCCCGACCCGAAGTAAAACCGGGAGAGCCAGGGTTGGGCCTCCTCCGATCCGGTGGCGATGCTGTCGAGGTCGTCCTCCATGCGGGCGGTGAAGGCGTAGTCGACCAGATCCGAGAAGTGGCTCTCGAGCAGCCCGACCACGGCGAAGGCGGTGAACGACGGCACCAGCGCCGACCCCTTCTTCCACACATAGCCCCGGTCCTGGATGGTGGCGATGATCGACGCGTACGTCGACGGCCGGCCCACACCCATGTCCTCCAGGGCCTTGACCAGCGACGCCTCGGTGAAGCGGGCGGGCGGCTGGGTGGTGTGGTCCTTCGGCTCGAGCGACTCGGCGGTGACGGTGTCACCTACGGCGAGCGCCGGCAGGCGGACCTCGCGGTCCTCCAGCTCGGCGTCGGGGTCGTCGGACCCCTCCACGTAGGCCCGCAGGAAGCCGGGGAACTCGATGACCTTGCCGCCGGCCGAGAACGTCACCTGCTCACCGGACGAGGATGTGCCGGCGATGCGCACGTGCACGCTCTTGCCCCGCACGTCGGCCATCTGGGAGGCGACGGTGCGCTTCCAGATGAGCTCGTAGAGGGCGGCCTCGTCGGGCGCCACCTCGCGGGCCACCTGCTCGGGCGTGCGGAAGCTGTCGCCCGCAGGACGGATCGCCTCGTGCGCCTCCTGGGCGTTCTTCACCTTCTTGGCGTACTGCCGGGGCTTGTCGGGCACGGAGTCGGGGCCGTAGAGCTGGGCGGCCTGGGTGCGGGCGGCGCGCAGCGCCGTCTCCGACAGGGCCGTGCTGTCGGTGCGCATGTAGGTGATGTAACCGTTCTCGTAGAGGCGCTGGGCGACGCTCATGGCCCGCTGGGCGGTGAACCGGAGCTTGCGCCCCGCCTCCTGCTGGAGCGTCGAGGTCATGAACGGGGCGTAGGGGGTGCGCTTGTACGGCTTCTCGTCCACCGAGGCCACGGTGAACGTGGCGTTCTCCAGGCGGGCGACGAGGGCGCGCGCGCCCTCACTGTCGAGGACGACCACGTCGGACGACGTGCGCCGGCCGGTCTCGTCGAAGTCCCGGCCGGTGGCCAGGCGGGCTCCGTCGATGGCGACCAGGGTGGCGGCGAACGGGGCGCTCTCTCTCGAGAAACTGCCGTCGATGTCGGAGTAGGACGCGCTGCGGAACCGCATGCGGGCCCGCTCGCGCTCGACGAGGATGCGGGTGGCCACGCTCTGCACCCGGCCGGCCGACAGGCGGGGAAGCACCTTGCGCCACAGGACGGGCGAGACCTCGTAGCCGTAGAGGCGGTCGAGGATGCGCCGAGCCTCCTGGGCGTCGACCAGGCGGCGGTCGAGCTCCCGCCAGTTCTCCACCGCCTCGCGGATGGCGCCTGGCGTGATCTCGTGGAAGACCATGCGGCGCACGGGCATCGCCGCCGGCGGCGAGAGCACCTCCATGAGGTGCCAGGCGATCGACTCGCCCTCGCGGTCCTCGTCGGTGGCCAGGTAGAGCTCGGTGGCGTCCTTGAGCAGGGCCTTGAGCTTGCTGACCACCTGCTTCTTCTCGCTGTTGACCACGTAGAGGGGCTTGAAGCCGCCCTCGACGTCGACACCGAGGCGGGCCCACGCCTCGCCCTTGTAGGCGGCAGGGATCTCCTTGGCGTCCCGCGGGAGGTCGCGGATGTGGCCGACCGAGGACTCGACGACGAAGTCGCGGCCCAGGAAACGGGCGATCGTCCGGGCCTTGGCCGGCGATTCGACGATGACGAGGGGCTTGGGCATGGAGCTACGACAATTGACAGGCCACAGAGGCCGTGTCAACTGCATGCCCGGGCCGAAGGACGTCTAGCGTGCGGTGATGCACCCCGAGACCCTCATCGAGACGTTCGGCACGCTCGGCATCTTCGCCATCGTCTTCGCCGAGTCCGGGCTCCTGTTCGGCTTCTTCCTGCCGGGCGACTCGCTGCTGTTCACCGCCGGTCTGCTGTCGTCGCGGGGGTTCTCCAACATCTTCCTCCTCATGGGCGGCTGCGCCGTCGCCGCCGTCGCCGGCGACCAGGTGGGGTACCTCATCGGCCGCCGGGCGGGACCGGCGCTGTTCCGCCGTCCGGACTCACGGTTCTTCCACCAGAAGAACGTCCAGCGGGCGCGTGACTACTTCGAGAAGCACGGGCCGAAGACCATCATCCTGGCCCGCTTCGTGCCCGTGGTGCGGACGTTCGCGCCGGTGGTGGCCGGCGTGGGCGAGATGGACTACCGGCGGTTCGTGACCTTCAACGTCGTCGGAGGGGTGGTGTGGGGCGCCGGCGTCACGCTCCTCGGCTACCTGCTCGGCAACACCATCCACGACATCGACCGGTGGCTCCTGCCCATCATCGGGCTCATCATCGCGGTGTCGTTCGTGCCCGTGTTCCATGAGGTCTGGAAGGCCCGCCAGGCGAGCCGCGCCACTGCCGACCGGGGGTAGCCCGCTCCCGGCAGGTCCCGTTACAGATTCTCGGGGGACGCGCCGACAGGTGCGTATGCCTTCCCCCCGCACGGGGCACCGCCTCGCCGCCACCGCGGTCGCCACGCTCGTCGTGCTGGCGCTGGCCGTCGGCGGGCTGGTCTGGCACGCGGGCGGCGCCGACGCCACCGCGCCTTTCGCAGGCGCGGTCGAGGCGCCGATCGCCGGTCCGTCGACCACCACCGCGCCGGCCACGACCTCCAGGTCCACCACGTCCACCACGGTGAAGGCCAGGCCGGTGACGACCGCCGCGCCGGTGCGGACGACGGTGGCCCGCCGGGCGCCGGCGACGACGGCGCCTCCGCCCGAGCCCCCGCCCACCACCGTGCCGGCCCCGATCGCGCCCTCCCCCGTCGCCACCCCCGAGGAGCGCTGCGCGGCGGCGCTGAAGTGGCTTGGGCAGCACGGGTTGGCTCTCCCGGCCGGCTGGGGCTTCCGCTGCCCGGGCCAGGCCCTGGAGAACGGCGAGCCGCGGTGGGGCGTCGCCTGCTGGGACTGCGAGGGCACCGGGAGCTGGATCGCCGTCGACGTCGGCCGCATCGGCCCCTCGGACGCCACGCTGCGCTACGTGGTCGCCCACGAGATCTGCCACGCCATCGACTACACGGGCCTCGGGATATCGACCGAGTTGACCGCCGACCTCTGCGCCGCCCTCCACGGCGCGCCACGGCCGTAGTGGCGTGGTTCAGGCCCGGGCCGCGGCGTCGGAGTCGGGCAGGATGAACGACTGCTCGACATCCGCGGGCGTCTCGTCCATGGGGGCGGCCTTGCGCTTGGAGAAGGCAATGGCGCCCAGGAGCACGACGAGGGCGGCGAGGGCCACGGCGTAGCGGGCGGCGTCGTTGTCCTGCAGGTTGATGACCGCGGGCAGGATCAGCAGCGAGATCAGGTTCATGACCTTGATGAGCGGGTTCAGGGCCGGCCCGGCGGTGTCCTTGAACGGGTCGCCCACGGTGTCGCCGATGACCGCCGCCTTGTGGGCGTCGGAGCCCTTGCCGCCCTCGTGGCCGTCCTCGATGTACTTCTTGGCGTTGTCCCACGCCCCACCGGCGTTGGACAGGAAGTTGGCCATGAGCTGGCCGGTGAGGATCACCGCGGCCAGGAAGGCGCCCAGGGCCAGGTAGTTGATGCCGAAGCCGATGATGACCGGCGTGAGCACGGCCAGGAGGGCGGGGGTGGCCAGCTCCCGCAGGGAGGCGGCGGTGCAGATGTCGATGACCGGGCCGTAGTCCGGCCGCTTGGTGCCGGCCATGATCTTGCCGTCGGCGAACTGTCGGCGGACCTCCTGGACGACGGTGCCTGCGGTGCGGCCGACGGCCCGGATGGCGAGGGCGCTGAACAGGAAGGCGATGGACCCGCCGATCAGCAGGCCGATGAACGTCTTGGGGTCGGCCACGTTGATCTGGGTCAGCGGGTTCTCGAACAGGGCGGACCCGGTGTCCTCGATCCCCAGCTCGGCGCCGATGGTCTCGATGAAGCTGGCGAACAGGGCCACGGCCGCGATGACCGCCGACCCGATGGCGAAGCCCTTGGTGACGGCCTTGGTGGTGTTGCCCACCGCGTCGAGGCTCACCATGATCCGCTCGGGCTCGCCCTCGAACTCGCCGGACATCTCGGCGATGCCCGCCGCGTTGTCGGCGACCGGCCCGAAGGTGTCCTCGGAGACCACGACGCCGGTGGTCGCCAGCATGCCCATGCCGGTGAGGGCGACCAGGTAGAAGGTGAACTGGATGTTGCCCTCGCCCAGGGCGATGGCCGTGGCCAGGGCCCCGGCGATGGCCACGATGGCCCACACCGAGCTCTCGAGGCCGGAGGAGATGCCGGACAG